>CANHKE010000011.1 GCA_947461155.1 Cytophagaceae bacterium
GCGGGTTTAGTTCAAATACTTTTTGGCGTATTCAAACTCGGAAAACTCATGGATTTCTTTCCGTTATCGGCCGTACACGGGATGCTTGCTGCCATTGGACTGATCATCATCGGAAAACAAATTCCGGTCTTATTAGATGTAAATCCAATCTTGACGAAAGGAAAAGAACCCTTGGAATTATTTGCATCTATCCCTGAATTTCTGGCCAATTGGGATCCCAAGGCAACATTAATCGGTGTAATCAGTCTAGCCATCATGATGGGCTGGCCTTATATCAAAAATAAATACATCAAGAAAATACCTGCACCTTTAGTTGTTTTAGCCATCGCTATTCCTGCTGAGTTAATGATGGATTTCCAAACTACGGAACCCAAATATGCATTAGTTCACATTGGCAACTTGATGGATAACATCAACATCAATGCGAGCTTTGCCGGTTTTGCCCAGACAGGAACATTCATCAAATTTGTCATCATGTTTGCCTTGGTCGGATCATTGGAATCCTTATTGACCGTTAAAGCAATGGATATGTTGGACCCGTTTAAACGGAAATCAAATGCCAATAAAGATTTGATCGCAACCGGGATAGGCAACACATTTGTTGCATTTTTGGGCGGCTTACCCATGATTTCAGAGGTGGCACGTTCATCTGCGAATATTGCCAATGGTGCTAAGACGCGTTGGGCGAATTTCTTCCACGGTTTCTTTATTTTGATTTTCGTGCTATTGGCTTCGCATCTCATCGAATTGATTCCGAACACGGCTCTGGCAGCGATGTTAATTACAGTAGGTATTAAATTAACGCATCCCAAAGAGTTTATTCACACATTGAAAATCGGGAAAGAGCAATTATTAATCTTCATTGTTACGATTCTATTTACGTTAGGCGTAGACTTATTAGTGGGTATTGGAGCGGGAATTCTAACTGAAATTTTGGTGAATTTATTTAACGGAAAACCACTTAGTGCAATTTTTAAAGCACCTACGGAAGTATCATTTACAGATGATGCCTATTTAGTTGAGATTTCCGAAGCGGCCGTATTTACCAATTTCTTGGGAATCAAACGGAAATTAGAAGCTATTCCACCCGCATTTCCTGTTACAATCGATCTATCTAAAACGCACTTAGTTGATCACTCCGTAATGGAAAATTTAGAACATTTTAAACACGACTATGAGCGTGAAGGGGGTACGGTAACGATCGTGGGGTTACATGATCATCGAGCCGTTTCTGACCACAAAGCAGCTGCGCAAAAGCGAAAAAAATAAGTTAAAAATACCGCGGTAATCGCGGTATTTTTTTTGTCTTTTAGAAAAGTCAGGTCATCAAGTTCAAAAAAAAATCAATATATTTAAACCTAATATAAACCTATCTAATGAAACGAATTTGGGGCACATGCTGCCTGTTGCTACTGTGGGCAAGTCTTTCGCTGCAAGCGCAAGTTTGGGTTTCCCTACCTAAGCAACAGCAAATGTGGCAAATACATCCCGAGCTTACGTTTCAATCGGGTCAAAAAGAAGGAATTCAACTTGATCCCACACTTCGTTTTCAACCCATCGACGGTTTCGGATTTACGCTCACAGGGGGCTCTTCCGATTTAATATATGCCTTGGCACCAGCCCAGCGAACTAAGTTGCTCCTGGAATTATTTGGTCAAAAATCGGGCCAATTAGCCATATCGGTTTTGCGGATAGGCGTGGGGGCTACCGATTTGGATGGAGAGGCCTTTAGCTACGACGATGTAGTGGGGGATATAAAACTCACGAAATTCAGTTTAGCCAAAGCGCAAAAATCACTTATTCCGCTCTTAAAAGAAATAAAAGCGATTCAACCCGGCATTAAATTGATGGCGACCCCTTGGTCTCCACCGGCCTGGATGAAAGATAATCTAGCGACCAAAGGCGGATCACTAGCTCCCGCGTTTGAAGCTGTTTATGCACAATACCTGGTCAAATACATCCAAGCAATGGCCAAAGAAGGCTTACCAATTTGGGCATTGACTCCACAAAATGAGCCGCTGCATCCGGGCAATAATCCGAGTTTGTTGATGACTGCGGGCCAACAAAACAATTGGATCAAAAATCACCTCGGGCCGGCGCTGGTTCAAGCGAAATTGACTACAAAACTGATCATATACGATCACAATTGCGACAAACCTGAATATCCGATTGAGATTTTAAATGACCCCGAAACGCGTAAATACGTAGATGGATCTGCATTTCACTTGTATAATGGGGATATTTCAGCCTTGAGTACCGTCAAAAAAGCGCATCCGGATAAGGCCTTGTATTTTACGGAACAATGGACAGGCTCGAAAGGGGAATTTGCTGGGGATTTTATGTGGCATATCAAAAACGTGATTATTGGTGCATTAAATAACCATGCCCAAACGGTCTTGGAATGGAATTTGGCAAATGATCCAAACTTCGAACCCTATACGCCGGGTGGTTGTACCGAATGTAAAGGCGCATTAACCATTTCCAAAACAGGCGAAATCATCCGAAATCAAGCCTATTTCATTATCGGCCAAGCGTCACGGATTATCCCTACAGGCTCTGTTCGGATTGATTTACACGGACTTCCTAAAGGAATCAACGGCACCGCCGCAAAACGCCCAGATGGAAAAATAGCTATCCTGTTACAAAACGAAAGAAATACTAGTATTAAAATCCCGATTAACCTGGCCAGTAACCACGCGGAGGTGGAGGTGCCTGGGGAAGGGGTTGTCAGCATATTATTAGACGTTAGACTTTAGACGTTAGACGTTAGACGGCAAATTGACAACTGATTACTGACAACTGACAACTGATTACTGAAAACGATAAACCTATGAACTCATTCAACATCAACCGCCGCCATTTCCTGAAGGGAGCCTCGGCAAGTTTAGCGCTTTCGACATTCGGGGCGTATGGATTAGATTTAGTCAACCCGGCCAAACCACTTCGTGTGGGATTAATTGGTGCGGGGTGGTACGGTAAAAGTGACTTGTTCCGACTGATGCAAGTGGCTCCCGTGGAAGTAATCGCCTTATGTGACCCCGATCGAAATATGTTGACACAAGCCGGACAGCTCGTTGCCGCGCGTCAAAAGTCACGTAAAACACCTCGCCTGTATGGTGATTACCAAAAATTACTCGCTGAAAACCAATTGGACATTGTCCTAATCGGAAGTCCGGATCATTGGCATCCCTTACAAATGGTCGATGCCGTGAAATCAGGTGCGAATGTCTACGTTCAAAAACCCATTTCAGTGGATGTTTTAGAGGGCGAGGCCATGGTCGCTGCCGCTCGAAAATATGGCAAAACGGTTCAGGTGGGCACGCAACGCAAGTCGACACCACATTTGATTCAAGCCAAAAAAGACATCATCGATACCGGGATGCTGGGAAAAGTAGCCCACGTCGAAATGTATTGCTACTACCACATGCGCAATAATGGCAATCCGCCGATTCAAGCGGTGCCTGACTTTTTTGATTACGAGATGTGGACCGGACCAGCACCGATGCGCCCGTATGATGGCCTTCCACATACGCGCTGGTGGCGTACGTTCAATGAATACGGAAACGGCATCGTAGGAGACATGTGCGTTCACATGTTTGATACCGCCCGCTGGATGCTTGGGCTCGGTTGGCCGAAACGAATCAGTTCCGAAGGAGGTATTTATGTACAGAAAGAGGGAAAATCCAACATCACAGATACGCAATCTGCTGTATTCGAATACGATGATTTAAACTGCGTTTGGCAGCACCGCACTTGGGGAACGCCGCCAGATCCGGAATATCCATGGGGTTTAACGATTTACGGAGAAAAAGGAACGCTTCGGATGAGTACCATGAAATACGATTTCACGCCGACAGATCCGAAAGGGCAAAAACTACATGGCGAGTGCGTCTTCGAACGGGAAAAATACCCCGAAGATTTGAAGGAAGATCGCATTGAATTAAACGCAGCTCCTGCGACTCGTTTACATATGTTGGATTTCCTTGCCGCCATCGACAAAGGCACAAAACCCATTGCTGATATCCAAGAGGGGCATATTTCTACGGCATCCTGCATTATGGCGAATATCGCGATGCGCGTAGGGAGACCGCTCAGCTATGATCCGCTAACAAAAACGATTAAAAACGATCCGGAGGCAACGGCCTTATTGGCCCGTGAATACCGGGAACCTTGGTCACGAAATAAGTTAATCTCATGATGAAATACCTATTACTTGCTTGCTTGATTAGTTCAGCGACGTTTGCACAAAAGAACCTACTGGACGACCTAAAACGCATCAAAAACACGGGGACCGTGTTGCACGTAGCCGCTCATCCCGATGACGAAAGCACACATGTGCTGACTTGGTTTGCGCAACAGCAACATTGGGAAACGAATTATTTTGCGTGTACGCGTGGAGACGGTGGTCAAAATTTGATTGGCGATGACCAAGGAATTCCACTGGGATTAATTCGGACGCAAGAATTATTGGCAGCGCGTAAAATAGATGGCGCGAATCAATTTTTTTCTCAGGCCTTTGATTTCGGTTTCTCCAAATCGACAACCGAAGCTTTGTCCTTTTGGAATAAGGAATTAATCCTATCAAACTTGGTATTGGTCATTCGAAAAATGCGCCCCGATATCATTTTCACCCGTTTTCCACCAGATGCTCGTGCGGGTCATGGGCACCATTCGGCCTCTGCTGTATTGGCGATAGAAGCCTACAAAGCGGCTGCGGATCCAAACAGATTTCCTGAGCAATTAGTCCATGGCATCAAACCTTGGCAAGCAAAACGTCTTTTGTGGAATACGTTCCGTTTTCCGGGATCGGGTACGTCTACCATCGCTCCGGATCAATTCAAAATGGAGATCGGTGATTATTTACCTAGCATCGGACAAAGCACAGGGGAAATGGCGGCGTTTAGTCGGAGCCAGCATAAATCGCAAGGATTCGGTTTCGCCGTGGATCACGGAAAACAAACCGAATATTTTGCGACTTTAGCCGGCGACGCACCGCAAACAAATTTGTGGGATGGCGTGGAAAATCACTGGAAGGAAATAGGTTCCAACCTAGAAAGCCAAATTGACCAAATCATCGCACAATATCAAGCCGAAAATCCAAGCGCCAGCATTCATGCGCTAGTTGACTTACGTAAATCAATTTTGAACTCCAAAGATGACTTTTGGAAGACGAAGAAAATCAAACAAATCGATGCCTGGATCGTGCAAGCAGCGGGTATTCATTTTGCGGCTACGACCAACCAAGGAACCATTGCACGCGGTGATACCCTGTCGATTAAATCCGAATTTATCCTACGTAGCGGCGTAGCCATTTCAGATCTTTCTTTACGCATTGCGGGTAAGGATACCAGTTTTACAGGGTCAACCAAAGCCTACCTAAAAAATCAATGGTCTTTCAAATTACCTGTAAATCAAATCATCACACAGCCGTATTGGATTGCTGAGACAAAAGCCGTTGGTCATTATCGCGTTAATGATGTGGCTAAAATTGGACAAGCGGATGTCGATCCGGCCTATGTGATGCAAGCAAGTTTTATGCTGGAAGGCCAGCGAATCTCCTTAACAAGACCGGTTCAAGAACTAGTCGTAGATCCGGTGAAGGGAGAATTAAGCCAACCGCTTACGGTAACGCCACGGAGTATTTTTTCCATCAATCACCAAGTCATCTTGATCCCTGCTGGTTCCAATGCACGTAAATCAGCGAGCATCACGATTCAAGCGATGGGCCGCATTGGCCAAGGAAATGTGGCCATTCAGACGAAGGAGGGAAAGATTTTAAGCACGATGTCACTACCTAAGGGCATGAAAAAAGGTGAGAAGCGCGATGTAATCATTGCACTTAACGAAAGTGATTTCCCGAAGGCGGGCAAATTCAACCTCGGAATACAATTGGCCTATCAAACCTCCTCCGGCAATTGGGTCGATTCCTTGCAAATGGAGACGATACAATATCCACATATTCCGGTCCAACGCTATTTTTCGCCGGTTCAATTGAGTGTCTTGCACATTGACTTTAAGAAAACGGGGCAGCGGATTGGTTACATCAAAGGAGCTGGGGACAAAGTTCCGGAGTCCTTGGAACAGATGGGCTATCAAGTGGATTTCTTAGGGGAATCTGATTTGAAATTCGCCAATCTACAACGCTATGATGCGATTTTGACGGGTGTTCGGGCGTACAATACCTTGGATTATTTAGAAAATGCCTATCCGGAATTGATGAAATACGTGGAAAATGGAGGAAAATATGTGGTACAATACAATACCGCCAGTTTCTTAGGACCGATGAAAAGTTCGATGGCACCTTATCCATTAACGGTCAACCGCAATCGAATCACGCGCGAAGATGCAAAACCTGTGTTTTTAAAGCCAGAACATCCTTTATTCCAAAAACCAAACAAAATCACGGAGGCTGATTTTGATCAATGGGTACAAGAACGTAGCATTTACCATGCGGAATCGACCGACGCACATTATGAATTCCCGATTGGATTTTCGGATCCGGATGAAGGCCAACAAACCGGTGCGATTGCAGCGACGAACTACGGAAAAGGCCAATTTATTTATACCGGGATTGTATTCTTCCGCGAGTTACCTGCGGGAGTTCCAGGGGCATGGAGATTGATGGCGAATGTGTTAGATAATGGACGTTAGACGCTGGACGCTGGACATTGGACGTTAGACGCTGGACGTTGGAAACTGGACGTTGGAGAAGCGATACATCGCAAGTCCCCAGGCTAAAGCCTAGGGTTATAAAAATATGATAACCCCAGACTTCGGTCTGGGGATTAAACAAAAAGAAATGTTACACCACAGTGTATTTTTAAAATTCAAATCAGAAACATCGGAAGCTGAACAAGCCTATTTCATCGCGGAAGCGCGGAAACTTGCGCAAATACCTGGTGTCATGAATCTGAAAGTCTTACTTGAATTCAATGCTACAAATCCCTACACACATGGCTTGGGTATGGATTTTGAGGACCAAGCAGCATATGACCTTTATTCCAATCACCCGATTCACAATCGATTTGTGCAGGAGGTTTGGATTCCGAGGGTGGAAATTTGGCAAGAAATTGACCATAGGGAGGCAGGAGAGTAGAGAGTAGAGAGTAGAGAGTAGAGAGTAGAGAGTAGAGAGTAGAGTGTAGAGAGTGATTTTAATAACGACTAGCGTCTAACGTCTAATATGAATGATTAATATATTTACCAATTCCCGTCCATACGCAAATAAAACAGCTATCATATCTGACGGAAAATCGTTTAGCTATTCCGAATTACACCAGTCGGCAAATGAATTTGCCTACACGCTTTTAGCTGGAAAACCGGATTTATCCGAAGCGCGCGTGGCGTTCATGGTGCAACCAGGTTTTGATTATGTGCGGGTGCAATGGGGGATTTGGCAGGCAGGAGGCATCGTAGTTCCACTTTGTTTGAGTTATCCGATACCATCCTTGCGCTATACCATCGAAAATTCGGGCGCAAGTATTTTGGTTGTTTCTCCTGAATTTGAAGACTTAATGAAAGATTTAGCAACCGAATTGGGTTGTCGGTTCATTGTCCTTGGTAAAAATGAAGGTGGAAAAGCGCAAAATTTGCCTGAAATCGAGGATTCTCGAGGGGCGATGATATTGTATACCAGCGGAACTACCAATTTACCCAAAGGCGTTGTCAGCACCCATGCGAATTTGAACGCCCAAATTGGTGCATTAATCGACGCATGGACATGGACTTCAGCGGACGCAACCGTTTGCGTACTTCCCTTGCATCATGTACATGGCGTGGTCAATGTCGTGTCTTGTTCATTATGGGCGGGGGCAACCTGTGAGTTTATGCCAAATTTTAGCGAAAAGGCCATATTTGACCTGATTACGGAAGCGCGAATTAATGTGTTTATGGCGGTGCCAACGATCTATTTTAAACTCATCAACTATTGGGAATCGCAATCTGAGGTAACTCAAGGACTTTTGACCGCTGCATTGGCCAAATTACGCTTGATGATATCGGGATCAGCGGCATTACCCGTTTCGGTGATGGAGCGCTGGCAAACCATATCCACACATTTACTATTGGAACGCTACGGCATGACGGAAATAGGCATGGCTTTGAGCAATCCATACGATGGACCACGCGTCGCGGGACATGTGGGTTATCCGCTTCCAGGCGTATCCGTTCGCTTATCGGAGGAAGGAGAAATTCAAGTAAAAGGCGCGAATGTCTTTAAAGAATATTGGCAAAAACCGGAATCAACGGCCGAATCATTCACGGAGGACGGTTGGTTTAAAACAGGCGACATAGCCGCCATCGACGAATTAGGGGGCTACCGAATTCTAGGACGTAACTCGGTAGACATCATAAAATCAGGAGGATATAAAATTTCAGCCTTAGAAATCGAGGAAATTTTGCGTCAATATCCGGGCATCAACGATTGTTCGGTTGTGGGCTTACCCAATGATGAGTGGGGCGAATTGGTTGCTGCAGCCATTGTCACGCAAGGGCAAATCGATGAAAAAGCATTAAATACGTGGATGCGGGAGCAAATGCCCGCCTACAAAACGCCACGCAAATACCTTTCTGTGAGCGAATTACCACGCAATGCGATGGGAAAAGTAACTAAAAAAGATGTTGTTAAATTAATGGAAAACTAATATGCTATTACGCGGAGTGGCCTTGTTGGCCGGTTGTTTTATTACAGGTCAATTAGTAGGTGAAACCTTAGGTCGTTTATTGGGCATTGAAGCCAACGTCGGTGGCGTCGGCTTTGCCATGTTATTTTTAATTCTTGCTCAAAACGAGCTCGAAAAACGGAATCTCTTTCATGTCGAAATGGGTGAGGGCATCGTTTTTTGGAGTAAAATGTACATTCCCATCATTGTGGCGATGTCGGCAATTCAAAATGTCCGCGTCGCATTCACGAATGGCATGCTGGCTGTTTTAGCAGGCATTATTCCGGTGGCGATTTGTCTGGTATTCATGCCGATTTTGGCCAATAAAAATCAGCGCTAATATGGACTATATCATCACATTATTGGATAAAAATGGATTGATGGTGGCCTTTTTAGTTACGGGAATCATCATGTTTGCGTCAGAAGGAATTTCCAAATTCCTGTTTCGGAAAAAAATACCGGGATCGGCGATTGCGATATTTGCTGGATTAGTATTGGCCTATTTTGCGGGGGTGCTTACCGAAGGCAAAAATGGTATTGCGGATTTAACAGGGTAGAGCGGGTTTAAACAAATGGGAGGACCGGTATTTCGAGATTTTGCGATTGTGTCAACGGCGATGGGGGCCAGTTTTGCGGTCATTAAGAAGACAGGATTAGTGGGGATTTTATCCTTATTCTTAGGGGTTATCTTGTCATTTGTCAGTGGAGCATTACTTGCCTATTCCTTTGGCATAACGGATGCGGAAAGTTTAGCCACGATCGGAGCGGGGGCTTGCACGTTTGTGGTGGGTCCTGTAACCGGGACAGCTGTAGGAGCGAGTTCGGATATTATTGCCATTAGCATCGGTGCTGGCGTGATTAAGTCGATCTTAGTGACGATTGGAACACCATTAATCGCGAAATACATAGGATTAGATAATCCAAAATCCGCCATGGTTTTTGGCGGTTTGATGGGAACGACGAGTGGAACCGCGGCTGGTCTCGCGGCAACGGATCCCAAATTAGTGCCTTATGGCGCAATGACGGCTACGTTTTATACCGGATTGGGATGTTTGATGTGTCCGTCAATCTTATATTTTGCACTAAAGGCTATTTGTTAGTACGTCGACTACCACAAAAATGAAAACTAATTCTACAAGAAAAGTAGATACGATTAAAACCCGAAATCAATAAATCAAATGAATATAACCATAATAGGAGCGTCGGGTGGAATAGGTCTAGAAACGGTAAAAAGAGGATTAAATAGAAATCATTCAATTACGACCCTTTCTCGATCTAAAATTGACATCGAAGAAAATAAATCGTTAAAAATAATCATTGGTGATGCTACTAATAAAACGGACATTTTAAAATCTATCGAACAGGCAGAAGCGATAATTGTGACATTGGGCACTAGTAAGAATATGAAAACGACTAGCCTTTTTTCAGATTTCGCAAAATTAATCGTTGAAATACATAGCGAAAATAAAATAGATGTTCCATTTATTTTTGTTACTGGATTTGGAGCTGGAGAAAGTAAAAATTATGTTTCTTGGTTAGTAAAGATGTTTTTAAAATACATTTTAAATGATGTTTATGCTGACAAAACTAAAATGGAAGAAATTATCACTGAATCAGATCTAAATTGGACAGTTGTTAGGCCAGGAAGATTATTTGATAAGGAATTGACAGAACAATACCGTGTTGAAAACACATTATTTAAAGGAATTAATATAGGTGGAATCAATAGAGCAGATGTAGCAGACTTTTTAATAAAACAATCTGAAAATCAAACTGAAGTAAAAAAGTACATTGGAATATCTGAGAAATAGAATCAGATAAAAATCACATGCGATTCCGGAGTTATTCCCTCCGGACTTACTCCCTTCGGACTCCGGACTCCAGACTACCGTGCCAGAGCACGTAACCCACTCCCAATCGCCATCACTAACCCATACAAAGTAAAAGCGAGCGTATATAATCCATCCGCTTCCGTTTGACCATATAGGTGGTAAGGCGCAAAGATGAAGCCCAAGCAGCTCACAAATAAAATACTGATGAGCGCAATTTTTAGCCAATTCGACCGACGTGATTTTTTCATGGCGAAAGCCAATAAAATGCCTTCGCTGACATAGGCGAAAATAAAAACGACCATGAAGCAGGCCAATAACGATTTGATTGATTGTGTGATCATAATTTTTGCTTTTTTGTTGGTACAAAGCTAGGATAGCCGACCGCCACCATTTGGCGGTCAACAAGAAATTTCATAGCTTTAAGAAAAAAAATGCTCGCGACGGACCGACTGAAAATATTGAATGGCTTGTTTCTTCAAAAGGCGTTTGCTGTGAATTTGGCAGGCGTTTCCTCCTTTTTACTGGATGAGCATGACATGGCTGGCTATAGCGAACGAACGTTTAATCGGGATATTCGCGAATTAAAGGAATTGCTAAAATCCCGTTACCCAACGCTCCAAGATCGTGATGGGGAGTTGTTGCGCTTTTCACGCGCGACAGGCAATTACAACTATGTGCGCGATGACATCAGTGCTTTCCCGACGTTTTCGGATCGCGAATTGAACCAAATCGCTTCTTCCATTGAGGCCAATAAGCATTTATTTTCCGGAGGAGCAGGTGAGGGGGTTGTCAATAAATTACGCGCGATCGCATTGGAAAACACCTTATCGCAATACCACGAAGTATTACCGTGGTCGGCCATTGAACTTGTCAAAGACGGTGCACGCTCCGGATCAGATTTAATGCCGATTATCTTGGAAAACATTTATGCCAAACGCGTCGTCACATTCACACACCAAGGTTTATCCACCCATTCGAAACAAAAACAAATCCTGGGATTTCCAGTGTTACTCAAAGAATACAATAATGGCTGGTATACCGGCTGGTACGTTCTTTTCCAACCGGTTGACAAGAGCGAAACGCACCTACAAATAGCGCTTGACAAACTTCAATTATTTGCCCTCGACCGCATCGTGCATGTCATCCCGGCGCAAGAACAACCGCGCGTGCGGATACATCCGGATTTTAGGCCAACGGACTATTTCAAGGATTGTTTGGGCTTGTTTAGAAGTAAAAGCCTACAGGCGAACCCAATACGGTGTCAGCTTGCCAAAGATAGCTGGATGCTGAACTACATCGAAAAATACCCCATTCATGCAAGCCAGGAAATCATGCCAACATATGATGCTGCTGTCGTAGTAAACCTACACTTGGAGATTGACCAAGAGGTTGAAAATTTTTTTCTGCGCTATGCGCAAGAAATTCGGGTATTGGAACCGAAGGAGCTAGTGGACCAGATTAAAAAAGGATTGAAAAGGGGGCAGGAGGTTTATAACTAAATAAACACCTCCGCTGGCAATTGAAAAAAATCTCGCAAACGCTGAGCCATCTTTAAAGTAATTTCCCTCTTTCCCGAAAGAACGGCAGACACATGACCTTTAGAACCAATCAAAGGAATTAAATCCTTAGATTTAATTCCCATTTCATTCATTTTAAGAATAATCACTTGAAGTGGGTCCATATTAAGAAAGGGAAAATTTCGATCATCGTAATCCTTAATCAGAA
>CANHKE010000012.1 GCA_947461155.1 Cytophagaceae bacterium
GTAATTAAAGTAACAAATTCAGGTACTTACAAAGCCCTAACGATTAATAGCGCCGCATGTAAATCGGCCTATTCTGCCGCTGTGCAAGTTAGCTTCTTAGAATTACCCGCTAAACCAAGTCTTTCTGTGGCAAGTCCGTACTTTATCGCCGCGAGTGATAAGCCCGTGGGCACCGACTACGTCTGGAAAAAAGATGGTCAAACATTGGCCGTATCTGGAAATCAGCTGCGCGTGAACACCAGCGGTACGTATTCGATTTATGCTTCGAAAAAATATTCGGCTGGGCTGACTTGTTTGTCTCCATCTGCTGACTTGAATTATATCTTGCCTGCAGACGGCGGCTTATCCATTTACCCTAATCCAATTGTAGGTCCAGGAGCTATCGTTCAATCGGTTTCAGATTTAAAAGGTGCACTTTACACGCTATACGCGGTGGATGGCCGCATAGCATTGCAAGGGGTCATTCCTGCTGATGGGGCCTTTTTGTTGCCTACGAGTAACGTCGGCAAGGGCGTGTATAAGTTGGTGCTGGCGACGAGCTCGGGTACCTCGTATACGCGATCGATATTGGTCAACGAATAAGTAATAGTCCATAAAAAAAGCCATCCTTCTATCGAGGGATGGCTTTTTTGTTTCACGTATTTGAATTAAGCTAACGCTACTTTCAAGTTTGTGTCTAAGGCTTCTAAGAACTCCTCTGTGTACAGATAGTGTTCGCCGTGTGTCACTTTGTTTCCATGAATACATACAGCTAAATCCTTGGTCATTTTGCCAGACTCAACGGTCTCCACACAAACCTTTTCTAACGTTTGGCAGAAGTTGATCAACGCAGCATTGTTATCTAATTTACCACGGAATTCCAATCCACGTGTCCATGCAAAGATTGATGCAATTGGATTCGTTGATGTAGGCTTTCCTGCTTGGTGATCACGGAAGTGACGTGTTACCGTTCCGTGCGCTGCCTCAGCTTCCATTACTTTTCCGTCTGGCGTAATTAATACAGAGGTCATCAAGCCCAATGAACCGAAACCTTGCGCGACTGTATCTGATTGTACGTCTCCGTCATAGTTTTTACACGCCCAAACGAAATTTCCATTCCATTTTAACGCAGAAGCAACCATGTCATCGATCAAACGGTGCTCGTAAACGATACCCGCTGCGTCAAACTTCGCTTTGTAATCTGCTTGGTAGATTTCTTCAAAAATATCCTTGAAACGACCATCGTATTTCTTCAAGATCGTGTTTTTCGTAGATAAATATAATGGCCATCCTTTGCTCAATGCCATGTTGAAACATGAATGTGCAAATCCTTTGATCGACTCATCTGTATTGTACATCGTTAATGCAACACCATCACCTTTGAAGTTATATACCTCAAATGTTTGGGCTTCACCACCATCTTCTGGCTGGAAAGTAACGGTTAATTTTCCTTTTCCTTTCGTAACAAAATCGGTTGCTCTATATTGATCGCCAAATGCGTGACGTCCGATCATGATCGGTGCAGTCCAGTTGGGTACTAAACGAGGTACGTTCGCACAAACGATTGGCTCACGGAAAACAGTACCATCCAAGATGTTACGGATTGTTCCGTTTGGTGATTTCCACATTTGCTTCAAATCGAACTCTTTTACACGTGCTTCATCGGGTGTGATGGTTGCACATTTGATACCAACGCCGTATTTTTTGATTGCCTCAGCGGCCTCAATCGTTACTTGATCATTCGTTTCATCGCGGTATTCTACACCTAAATCATAGTATTTGATATCAACATCTACATAGGGAAGAATCAATTTGTCTTTGATAAACTTCCAAATAATGCGTGTCATTTCATCTCCATCGAGTTCAACGACTGGGTTGGCAACTTTAATTTTTTCCATTTGAACGTTAAATTATTTTTTGCGTATAATTTACTCAGGCTCCGCCTAACTAATCCTGCAAAGGTAAATAGGAATTCATTATTTTGAACTAAATTCGAAGTATTTACCAATTTTTTTTTGATGGAAACCGTTATTAAGATTGCTTGTCAAGATGAAAAGGGCTTAGTGCACAAGATTACAGGCATATTATTTCAGAAATTATTGAACGTTACACGAACAAATGAGTTTGTCGATGAGCTAACAGATCATTTTTTTATGCGCGTTTCCTTTACAGGAACCTGTGATTTAGCTGCTTTACGGCACGAATTGTTTGCCGTTCTTCCTGCAAATGCCACCGTTGAAATCGTTCCACCCGTCACTAAACGCGTCGTCATTCTTGTGACCAAAGAACACCATTGCCTCGGCGATTTATTGATTCGTTCGCAGTTCCAAGATTTACCTTTTGAAATTTTGGCGGTCATTGGGAATCACGATACGCTAAAACCCTTGTGTGCTCAATTTCAAATTCCCTTTCATTTTGTCCCTGCGGATGGGCTGTCACGCGAAGCACATGAAGCTCAGGTGCATCAATTAATCCAGTCGATGCGTCCAGATCTGATTGTACTTGCCAAATACATGCGCATTTTAACCCCTGATTTCGCGGCAAATTACTTGGGTAAGATGATTAATATTCATCATTCCTTTTTGCCAGCGTTTGTGGGGGCGAAGCCGTACCAACAAGCCTTTGATCGGGGGGTGAAGATTATCGGGGCAACCGCGCATTTTGTGACGGATGATTTGGATGAAGGTCCGATTATTTGCCAAGATGTCACGCCAGTCAATCATACGTACTCCGCGAAGGAGATGGCTCGATCAGGAAAAGATGTTGAAAAGATTGTTTTGGCGAATGCACTCAAAATTGTACTAGAAGATCGGATCTTTATACATCAAAATAAGACCATTATTTTTGACTAATTATTTGCTCGAAAAATCGTAAATTGCATTCCTTTTTTAAGATACTATGTTTGAAAATTTAAGTTCCAAGCTGACCTCTGCGATGCGAACCCTAAAAGGGAACGGTCGGATCACAGACGTAAACGTCGCTGCTACAGTCAAAGAAATTCGTCGCGCCTTAATGGATGCCGATGTAAACTATAAGGTTGCCAAAGAAATCACGGATCGCATCAAAGATCAGGCGATGGGGCAAAAAATCCTTATCGCTGTCGAGCCGGGTCAGTTGCTTGTCAAAATCGTTCAAGACGAATTGACGCAATTGATGGGTGGAAGTAAGCAAGATATCAATATCAAAGGGGATCCTGCTGTCGTTTTAATTGCCGGTCTTCAAGGATCTGGTAAGACGACTTTCTCAGGTAAATTAGCTCAATATCTTAAAAAAGGCGGCCGGAACGTGTTATTGGTTGCTTGCGATATTTACCGTCCAGCGGCGATAGACCAATTGAAAGTTTTAGGGGAACAAGTAGGCGTGGAAGTCTATGCCGAACCTGAAAATAAGAATGCCGTTTCCATTGCTGAAAATGCACTTTCATATGCCCGTAAAATGGGCAAGAAAGTTGTCATTGTCGATACTGCGGGCCGTTTGGCTGTGGATGAAGTGATGATGAATGAGATTGCTGCAGTTAAGGATGCCGTGAAGCCTACGGAGATTTTGTTCGTAGTGGATTCCATGACGGGTCAAGATGCGGTCAACACAGCAAAGACCTTTAACGAACGCCTGAATTTTGATGGAGTTGTCTTAACCAAATTGGACGGCGACTCCCGCGGTGGTGCAGCGTTATCCATTCGTCAGGTTGTGGACAAGCCCATTAAATTTATCTCCACAGGAGAGAAAATGGAGGCCTTGGATCAGTTCTATCCAGATCGGATGGCGAACCGTATTTTGGGGATGGGTGACGTACTCTCACTCGTGGAACGTGCCCAACAGGCGTTTGATGAGGATGAAGCAGCTCGTTTAAATAAAAAGATTCGTCAAAATAATTTCTCATTCGAAGATTTCTATGCGCAATTGCAGCAAATCAAGAAAATGGGTAACATCAAGGATTTGATGGGTATGGTTCCAGGTATGGGTCAGGCGGTGAAAGACGTGGATATTTCCAACGATTCATTCAAACCAATCGAAGCAATCATTCAATCCATGACTTCCAAAGAGCGTCAAAATCCAGATATCCTAAATCCTTCACGCAAGAATCGTATCGCTACGGGTTCAGGAACTTCGATCCAACAAGTCAATAATTTATTGAAGCAATTCGAAGACATGCGCAAAATGATGCGGATGATGAACAAAGTGCAGGACGGAAAAATGAAGATGCCCAACTTAGGTGGCATGCTTAAACGTTAATTTAGTTGCGAATTTCGTGCGTTTGACCTAGTCGATAGAGCGAATGCGTGGCTTTGTTTTGATGCACTAGAAATAGCTGATAATAGCCTAATGGCATTCCATCGGTGTAGACTTGTGCTATTCCATAGTTGGATAAGTAATGTCCAGATGTCAGCAATTGCTTAATCGAGCCTTTTTTGAAGTTAATCGCTACGGTAAATACCGCTTTGGTTTGTTCATTTTGCAATAGGACAAACCAGGAATTGGTGAATGAATTTTCCCCTGTAAACTTCGGGAACAATAAATAATCGAATCGTTTTAACCAAACCCCATGGCGCTCGCGGACGGGATTCACATGATGTTCAACAAGCATCTTTTCCGCCAAATTCCAAGTTGGGGTATCGCCCGATAACGCGGCCAAATCGGCTTGTGTGAGTATGCCAGGTTCTTGATCGATGAAATGCAATTGAAATGCATCCTGTAGGATTTTTTGGTCATTGATAAAAACCTGAGGAACGATACCCACTACACGTTTATTACGTATCCAATTATCATTGTCGGCCTGATTCACCTGAAATCTCGCCACCATCTGCGCCGTGTGTAAGTGATAGGACATGAAGCAAAAGGCCATCGATAGTGCGCCGGTGCCTAGAAAAATCCCTTTTCTAAATTGTGGAAATTGAGTCAAACTCATAGCATACAAGCAAATGATTGCCAGCGGAGCATATAGAAAATAGCGGCTGCTGTTGTAGTTCGTCCAATTATCCCCACTGCGCGGAATGGCGATGATAAGGCAAGTGCCAACGATAAATAAGAAGAGGTATCCGAAAAACGTTTGCTGTTTTTTGACTACAAATAGAAACGCCCAATACCCGAATAAAAGCCCACCAAAAACAATCCCCGCAATTAGATTAGTTCCAGTTAAATCAAGTATACAAGCACCTAGAATCCCAAGTGCATAGTTTGCAATATGCAACACATTCAAATCAAATTTGGCTTGTTGGCCAAATACATAATTCGGCAAAAGCAACGCTAAATACAAACCTAGCCCAATGCCCCAAACCACGAAATCTTGATAGCGTTTGGTGAAAATGAAATAAGCGGCTAAAACCACAAAAAGTACGATGCCATTCCCAAACGTAAAGCCAGCTAAAATAGCCCAAAACAGCGCTAATAATAACTTCTTTTGCTCGAGCGCGATGAGGGACAGGCAGGCAAAAAGAACGATATTGATATGTTGTAAGCCTGTGATGGCCCAATTGGACACTTCAAAAAATTGCGGTTGGAACAAAAGAAAACCTACCGGAATGAAATAGGGTAAGGCAATTTTCGACTTCTGGAATTGAGTCAAAAGTAAATAAAAACAGCCGCAGAGTGTAATTGCGCTTAGTAAAATAAGTTGCTTAAAATTGACGGCTCCGTGTAGGATTTGGTTGATCCAGGTGGCTAGTCGAGGAATGACTATGGCGTGATCGTTGTCCACGCGAAATAGTTGGCCGAAAAAATCACCTCCCATTTCTTTGGCATGAATGAATTCAATCAGCGTGACATCGTCTTGTACGGGAAAGGAAAAACTAAACCGATAGATGTATATGAAATATAAAACGGCTTGACCGATGAAAAAACCAATCGTTAGGAAGGGTATTGATTTTTTCATCGACCGGTTATTTTCGAATAATGGCGTTGAGCTCTTTTTCGAATCGCGTAATCAAGCGATCCATCGTAGCGTCGATTACTTTATCGGTCAAGGTTTGATTTTCATCTTGCAAAATAAAACTCACTGAGTATGATTTTTTGCCTTCGCCTAGGTTTTTGCCTACATACACATCAAAAACCGATACATTTTTCAGGATTGCTTTTTCAGTTTGTTCGGCCACGCGTTGGATTGCTTGCAGGGTGACCTCTTTGTCTAACACCAACGATAGATCTCTGCGCACTTCAGGGAACTTCGCAATTTCCTGATAAACAAAATTTCCTTTTTCTTGCTTCACCCAGAAATCCCAGTCGAAGTCGGCCATAAACGCCTCCTGCTTGACATCGAATTTTTGAGCTAATTTTGGATGGATAAGGCCAACCTGCACGCAGGCTTTTTTATTTACCGCGATTTGCAAGCCGTAGGCATACACGTCTGAATTTTCGATTGTCGATGTTTCAAATTGCGCAACACCGAGTTGTTTCATTGTATTAATGACCGTCGTGTACAAATGATGTAATTGGCTTTTTTGAGCCGGGGACGCCCATGTTTCGCCTTCATTTAGGCCACTGGTATACAAAACCAAATGTCTTTTTTCCAGGTATTTAGCTCCTTTTTTATGATAGGTCTTGCCAAATTCAAACAGCTTCAAGTCTTTTTGGCGGCGATTGATATTGTGAGCCAATACCTCCAAGCCATGGAAGACCATGTGCTGACGCATCACGCCTAAATCTTCGGAAAGTCTGTTAAGCACGTCGACCGTTTCAAAGGTCAAGTCTTTTTGGATCCACTGATGAAACTCTCCTTTGGTTAGGGAGTTACTGATGATTTCTTGAAATCCTTTGGCCGCTAAACTCACCGCGGTGGTTTGTTGGACTTTTTCTTTATCCAATATCGGAAACTCAGAAATGAAATGTGCGCTGAGGTGTTCCGACAATGGAATATTATCTAAACCATGAATGCGTAGAATTTCTTCGATGATATCTGCTTCGCGCGTCACGTCCACACGGTAGGCCGGGGCGATTGCAGTAAATCCATCGGCATGATTGTTCTCCATGCCAAAATCCAGGGCCATTAAAATTTCTTTGATGCGATCTGCGCTCAATTGGACACCCATTAATTGGTGCACACGTGCGATTGAAACAGGAATTTTCGAAAGGGCAACGGGGCTTGGGTAAAGGTCAACGATATTCGATGCGATTTTACCACCTGCAAGTTCGAGTATTAATTTGGCTGCATATTGTAACGCAAATAATTTCGCTTCGATGTCCGTGCCACGTTCAAAGCGGAATGAGGCATCTGTTTTTAAGCTATGTATTTGGGCGGCTTTTCGTACACGTTCTGGCTTGAAGTAAGCTACTTCTAGGAATACGCGGGTGGTTTCAGGTTGAATACTTGAATGTTCACCACCCATGACGCCTGCGATTCCAATGGGTCCCGAAGCATCACAAATCATCATCTCTTCGCCTTTTAGCGTACGTTCAAGGCCATCTAAGGTATTAAATTTGGTACCAGCGACTGCCGTTTTTACGCTGATTTTCCCGCCTTTAATATGCGCCCAGTCGTAAGCATGCATCGGTTGGCCTAAGCCATGGCAAATAAAATTCGTGATATCGACGATGTTATTGATCGGGCGCAATCCAATTGCTGAAAGGCGCTCTTGTAGCCATGTAGGCGAAGGGCCTACTTGAACGCCGTCGATGCTTACGCCGCAAAAACGACCGCATCCATCGTCATCGATTTGCACGTCGATCGGAAACTCGTTGGACGAAATGACCAAAGAATCTACGACTGGCAACGTGATTTCAAGGCCACTGACGGCTTTGATGTCACGGGCAACTCCCCAGTGAGAAGCGGCGTCTGCACGATTGGGCGTTAGGCCAATTTCCAAAACTAAGTCGGAATCAATCTTAAAATAGGTTGCTGCCGGTGTGCCATTGGGCAAATCGGTATTCAACACTAAAATGCCGTCATGCGACGTCCCAATGCCGATTTCATCTTCGGCACAAATCATGCCTTCGGATGGTTGGCCATAAACTTTGCGTTTTTCGATGGTGAAAAGGGCTTTGCCGTCTTGATCGTATAAGGTCGTTCCGGGTGTTGCGATGATTACTTTTTGACCTGCGGCTACATTGGCAGCGCCACAAACAATGGTCAAAATTTCGTCTAAGCCAGTATCCACGGTAGTTAGGCTGAGTGTTTTTTCTTTGACTTCAAACGTTTCGCAGGTTAGCACTTCGCCGACAACGAAACCGCGCAATCCGCCGGGTATTTTTTCGTGTGCTTCGATGCCTTCTACTTCTAGACCGGTATTGGTCAAAAGAACATCTAATTCTTCGGGACTGCCTTGTGCAGGAAGTTTCGAAATATCAATAAAATCGCGTAACCAATTAATAGAAATCTTCATCGTAGCGTTTTAGCGGGGGAATTTCATTTTATAATCGACAGAAACCTTTCCGCGGGTAATGTCACCTAATTTATTTTTGATCATTCGTTTACGGACTACATTGAGGTGGTCGGTAAAAAGGATGCCTTCAATGTGATCGTATTCATGTTGGATGATGCGCGCGGCCAAGCCTTCGAATACATCGGTACGCTCTTCGCCCGTTTCTGTCCAATAGTGGATTTTGACATATTCAGGTCGGAAAACTTCGCCTCGTATGCCCGGAATGGATAAACAACCTTCTTCAAAGCCCCATTCTTCACCTGTTTCGTCTAAAATAGTTGCGTTAACAAATACCTTTTTGAAGTCAATCAAAGATGGGTCGATATCTTCCTCTTCTTCTCCTTCATTCATGGGTCTTCCATCGACAACGAACAGGCGGATGTTCATGCCAATTTGTGGGGCAGCTAAGCCAACGCCACTTGCCGCATACATCGTTTCAAACATATCAGCAGATAGTTTAATTAAGTCGATGCTGCCAAATGTAATGGGCAGGGCAACTTTACGAAGAACGGGGTCCCCATATGGGATGATTGGATAGATCATGGGCATTTAAAATCAAACGGTAAATTTAGCGAATTTTCGTGGAAAGCATCGTAATTGCGGTGGATGAATTGTCCGTGGGCTACCGGAATTTCCTTATTTTTTTGTATTTTGCGCCCAGAACAGACCTAAGTTGAGTAAACAAAAAATCAAATGAATCGTAACTTTTTTAAAGCACATCCATGGCATGGAATCCAAATTGGGGAACAAATGCCAGAACAAGTAACTGCGTTTATTGAAATCGTACCTACGGATACCGTCAAGTATGAGATTGATAAACAAACGGGATATTTGAAAATTGATCGGCCGCAGAAGTTCTCGAATATTGTTCCTGCGTTGTATGGTTTTTTACCACAGACGTATTGTGCAGAAGGAATTGCGGAGTTAGCGCGAAAGTATTCGGGTAAGGATATTACGCAAGGAGATGGGGATCCATTGGATATTTTGGTGCTTTCGGAACGTGCGATTACCCATGGTGATATTCTTTGTCAAGCGATTCCTATTGGTGGGATTCGTATGATTGATAAAGGAGAGGCGGATGATAAAATTATAGCGGTGTTAAAGGATGATCCGATTTACGGCAAATGGCGTGATATTTCGGATGCACCCAAGGATATTGTCCAACGTTTGCGTCATTATTTTTGGACCTATAAAATGTTGCCTGGCGAGACGACATCAAATGCGGTGGATATTGATGACGTGTATGGACGGGAAATTGCCCATGAGGTAATTCGTCAGTCACGTGAAGACTACCGTAAAAACTTTGGATAGGCCATTTGACCTATTTTTCGCCAAAATTGCGGAATGAATTCGAACTTCGTTTTCTCTAAATGATACCCTATGTGGCAATTTGTTAAATATGCGTTTGCAACCGTTTTTGGTTTGTTTCTGTTCTTTTTGATCAGTTTCCTGATTGTGGTTGGGGTTGGTTCTGCGGTAAGTAGTGCAGATGCTGAATATGAAGTGAAAGAAAATTCGATTTTGAAGCTCGATTTGAATCGGCCAATCGTCGAAAATGCAAGTACGGAGGATAGTCCGTTAAGTGACATCCCGAATCCATTCTTTTCCAATACGGATAAACTAGGTCTCATTCAGGTGCTTGCCTCGTTAGAGCGTGCGCGCGTGGATCCTAATATTAAGGGCATTTACCTCGATGTGAGTTTTCCATTAGCCGGTTATGCGCAGTTGTCTGAAATTCGCGATGCCCTTGCCAAATTCAAAGAGTCAAAGAAATTCATCTACGCCTATGCGAATTCGTATTCGGAGAAAGGCTATTATTTGGCATCTGTTGCGGACAAAGTGTATTTAAATCCAGCTGGAATTCTTGATTTCAATGGTATTTCTGTTCAATACATGTTTTTTAAGCGTGCATTTGATAAGCTTGAGATTGAGCCACTTGTTTTTCGTGTGGGTCAATACAAGTCGGCCGTGGAGCCATTTTTGCGGGAGGATATGAGTCCTGAAAACCGCATGCAAACGCTTTCGTTTATCCAATCCATAAACAAAGAGATTTTTCAAAAGATTGCGGTTAGTCGTAATATTTCAACGGACCGTTTGAATTCAATTGCAGATTCGTTGCAAGCAATGGATCCGGTGAAGGCTCAAAAAGCAGGATTATTATCGTTAGGTTATTGGGATGAATTTGAAGGGCAGTTGCGCGCAGCGACCAAAAAGAAACCAAGCGAAGATTTGACTTACGTTAAATTATCGGATTACTTGAAAGCTAAAAATCCAATCGCCGAGGTAGAGGGGACGGCCAAAATTGCTGTGCTTGTGGCTGAGGGTGAAATTGTAGGTACGCGTGGGGGCGATGGGACGATTGGTTCAGATGATTTTGTCAAGGAGTTACGCAAGTTGCGTGATAATAAATCAGTGAAGGCGATTGTTTTGCGCATCGATTCGCCAGGCGGGTCTTCATTGGCTTCCGACATTATGTGGCGTGAGATTTTATTAGCGAAGAAAGTGAAGCCGGTCATTGCATCGATGTCTACCTATGCCGCTTCGGGTGGTTATTACATGGCGATGGGGACGGATGTGATCGTCGCGCAACCTACCACGATAACGGGTTCCATTGGTATTTTTGCCCAGTGGTTGAACCTGGATAATTTCTTCAAAAACAAATTGGGCATTACACAGGATCATGTGAATACGCATGCGCATTCGAACTTTTTGAATTCAGCAGGGGCGTTGACCGATTTTGAAAAATCAGTCGTTCAGCGCATGGTAGATCAGGGCTATGAATCCTTTACGTCAAAAGCTGCGGCTGGTCGTAAAATGTCTTTAGCTCGTTTGAAATCAATTGCGGGAGGCCGCGTTTGGACGGGAGTTCAGGCAAAACAAATCGGGCTTGTGGATGAATTGGGTGGATTGAATCGAGCGATCGAGATTGCGGCGGATCGTGCGCGTTTGCGCCCTGCTGCCTACAAGGTGCAAGTTTACCCGAAGGCGAAATCGTTTTTGGATGAAATCGTTTCTTCTGCTTTTTCAGAGTCGTCTATGCAAGAGCGTTTCGTGAAAGAGCACATGCCTTGGACAAAATCGATTTGGGAGTTAGATCGCATGAAGAAAAGAGAAGGGTTTTTGGCATTAATGCCTTATATGATGGAATTAGATTAGACATATTGATAAAGATGATTAGAAATAACTGGACACGTGAAGAGGTTGAGCAGATATTCAACCAACCGTTTTTGGATTTAGTGTATCAAGCAGCGACGGTTCACCGTCAGTACCATGATCCGAATGAGGTGCAAATTAGTACCCTTTTGTCGATCAAAACGGGTGGATGCCCGGAGGATTGTTCGTACTGTTCACAAGCGGCGCGTTACCACACGAATGTGAAGGTGCAAAAGTTGTTGCCTTACGAGGAAGTGATGCAAGCGGCGGTTCGTGCGCAGGACAATGGAAGTTCTCGTTTTTGCATGGGTGCTGCGTGGCGTGAGGTGCGCGATAATAAAGATTTTGATCGGGTTTTAGACATGGTTAAGGGTGTTAACTCGCTTGGCATGGAGGTGTGTTGCACGCTGGGGATGCTTTCTGAGGAACAAGCGCAGAAATTGAAAGATGCCGGTTTATATGCCTATAATCACAACATTGATACGAGCGAGGAATACTACGATGATGTGATCTCGACGCGTACCTATGATGACCGGTTAGAAACGCTGGGGAATATCCGTAAAGCCAAATTGTCGGTTTGTTCGGGTGGTATCATTGGCATGGGAGA
>CANHKE010000013.1 GCA_947461155.1 Cytophagaceae bacterium
CACCGTGTATTCCGGTTTAGTCGATTCCCATTTTCACGCAGACCCGCAAGGCGATCCATCCCATGCAGATTGGTTGAGCCCGGAGAATATGGCCGACAGCATCTATTACATCATGAATCAGCCCGCGCATGTCGTGATCGACGAACTCATGATTCACCCCTTATCGCAAGAATATTAGGCCAACAGACTAGAACTGTTTGCTCAGAAACAACGGATTAATTAAATTTAATCTGAATATAAACCTATTGGAATGTCATTAACAAAACCACAATTAAGCTTTAGCCAGATCATCAACATGAACGTTGGTTTTTTCGGCATTCAATATAGCTTCGGATTGCAACAAACGGCGGTAGGCCCTTTATACAGTTTCCTAGGTGCCAAAGAAGGTGAATTACCCCTCTTATTTTTAGCCGGTCCGGTGACTGGATTGCTAATCCAACCGATCATTGGGGCACTTTCGGACAAAACTTGGTCACCAAAATACGGTCGGCGCAAGCCCTTCTTCCTCATCGGCGCAATATTATGCAGCCTTTGTTTATTCGCCTTTCCGTTCAGCTCTTCGATCTGGATGGCTGCGGGTTTATTATGGATTTTGGATGCAGCTAATAACACAGCCATGGAACCGTATCGCGCGTTTATTGCCGATAAACTTCCGAGCGATCAATTGGCCAAAGGATTTCTCACCCAAAGTTTCTTTACGGGTTTGGGGATCACTTTAGCCAACGTATCCTTATTCGTTTTCCAAAAAACAATTACCGGTCAAAGTGGTGACGGCATCCCGTACTGGGTTTATGGATCCTTTTTTGTTGGCTCCGTTTGTTCCATCGGTTCTGTGTTATGGTCGGTGAGTAAAACACCCGAAATCCCTCCTACCGAAGAAGAATTAGCGGAACTTGCCGCTGCGGATAAATCGGTGCTGGCCCCATTCAAAGAAATCATCCACGCGATCGGAGACATGCCCAAAATCATGTGGCAACTGGCCTTAGTGTATTTATTCCAATGGTATGCTTTGTTTATTTATTGGCAATATGTACCCTTGAGTATTGCGCGTTCGGTTTGGAATACATCGTCCGAGGAAAACATTAAGTTATACGAAGAGGCGGCGGCCTGGACAGGTTTGGTGAATGGGTTTTACAACATCGTGACGTTTTTATCGGCCTTTGGCTTGGTCACGCTGGCGAAAAAAATCGGGCCCAAATACGTACATATCGTGTGTCTTTTGGCAGCGACGGTTTCCTTAATGATCATCCCGAATATTCATGATAAGTATTTATTATTTGCGCCGATGATCGGCTTTGGTGTGGCCTGGGCGAGCATGATGGGTGTGCCGTATTTATTGGTCGTAAACGACTTACCGAAAGAGCGTTACGGGGTTTATATGGGAATCATCAACATGATGATTGTGATTCCGATGATCATTCAAACCCTGACTTTTGGCACGATTTTTCAAAATTTCTTAGATTCAGATCCAAGAAATGCGATTACCTTTGCAGGTGCTTTATTAGCCATTGCGGCGTTAGCAACCGCTTTTATCAAACAATCCCCAAAAAAGTAGCCTAATGAGTGTATTGTGTATTGGAGAAGCCTTGATCGATATGATCTGTACCGACAAAGGCTCGAGTTTATCAGACGGACAAAATTTTCTTAAAAAACCAGGTGGTGCTCCTACGAATGTGGCGGCGGCGATTGGGGCTTTGGGCGGCTCAGTGGCCTTAGCTGCGAAAGTAGGAAATGACCCATTTGGCAAACAATTGAAACAAGTGATGGCTGAATTCCAGGTGAATACAGACCACGTGCATTTAGATCCGAATCACTTTACCACCTTTGCTTTTGTTTCCTTAATGCTTGACGGCGAACGCGATTTCGTGTTTAATCGAGGGGCAGATGCGGAATTGACCAAGGACGAAGTCAATCAAATCGACCTGAGTCAGACGAACATTATCCACTTCGGTTCGGCCACCGCTTTTTTAGATGGACCGCTAAATGCCGCCTATTACCACTTGTTAGAAGCAGCCAAAACGCAAGGAAAAACAATCAGTTTTGATCCCAATTACCGGCATTTGTTGTTTGGCGACAAACAAGAAAGCTTTATCAAACAATCATGGATATTCCTAAAGCAAGCGCATTTCACTAAATTAAGTGATGAAGAAGCCATGCTGATTACGGGCAAAAATTCCTTGGAAGAAGCGGCTGAAAACTTGCTAAACAATATCCCGGGTGTATTTACGATTACCTTGGGCAAAGAAGGAACGTTACTGGGATTAGGCGGAAAAACCTACATCATTCCGAGCATCGCGATAAAGCCAACCGACACAACGGGTGCAGGTGATGCATTTGTGGGCGCGGTATTGTATCAGCTCGATCGCGACTCACTGAAACCAGAATCGCTTACGTGGAATGACTGGAATGGTCTGATCCAAAATGCCAACAAAGCCGGTGCGCGTACCTGTGAATACATGGGCGCGATGGAGGCATTTAAACATTTGAATAACAGCATTTTTAATTAATCTACCGTGTACAATTCGGCCCTACAAAAAAAGCTCCATGAGCTAATCAAGACGTATAAAATTAAAGACTCGGCATTTCAGGAACGCTTTACGGCGAACCTCGAAGATATATATACGCATTTTCATGGCATTTACGGGTCACACCCCTTGGCCGCGGATTTGTTCCAAAGCCTATTAAATTCCATATGCCAAGCGCATCTCGATCGGTCAGACGCATTGAAAAAGCGCGACATCGCGAAGGAAAAAAAAGGCACTTGGTTCCTGAGTCAGGACTTAGTAGGTATGAGTTTGTATGTGGACCGTTTTGCGGGCCAAATCAACAAGCTACCCGCCAAACTTCCTTACTTAGAAAAACTAGGCGTTAATTTTCTGCATCTGATGCCCTTGTTCAAAAGCCCCGAAGGGGAAAGTGATGGTGGCTATGCCGTGGAAGATTTTCGCGTGGTGGAAGATCGCTTAGGGACGATCGATGACTTGCGCGCTTTTCAGGCTGAATTACAAGCAAAAGACATGTATTTGATGATTGACATCGTGCTCAATCATACCTCGCATCACCACGAATGGGCGAAATTAGCGAAGAAAGGCATCAAAGAATACCAAGATTATTTTTACATGTACGACGATCGCCGCATCCCAGATTTGATGGATGAGACGATGCCTGAGATTTTCCCAGAGAGTTCACCAGGTAGTTTTACGTACGATGAAAAATCCGACAAATGGGTGATGACGGTGTTTCATCATTACCAATGGGATTTGAATTACACGAACCCACGGGTGTTTGTAGAGATGCTTGGCAACGTATTTTTCTATGCCAATTTGGGGGTGGATGTAGTCCGTATCGACGCACCGGCTTTCATTTGGAAACAGATGGGAACGACGTGCCAAAACCTACCCGAAGCACATCAGTTATTGCAATTGATCAAAATGTGTGTGGAAGTGGCTACACCAGGAATGGCCATCTTGGGCGAAGCGATTGTTGCCCCTGCGCAGATCATGGAGTATTTCGGTACGGGCAGATATGCGACACACGAATGTGACTTTGCGTATAATGCCACGCAAATGGCCATACAATGGGATGCGTTAGCGACTGGAGATATTCGTATCATGAATAATGCCCAACATGAATTGCAGCGTAAGCCATTGGGCGCTACGTGGTTGACTTACACCCGTTGCCATGACGACATTGGGTTGGGATATGATGATTACATGATTGAGCAAGCCGGATTCACGCCGTACGATCACCGTTCTTATATCAAAAATTATTACAGCGGAACCTTCCCGGGTACGCCGGCGCGAGGTGCTTTGTTTGCGATCAATCCCAAAACGCAAGATGCCCGTTTATCTGGCTCTTTGGCTTCTTTGTGTGGCTTGGAATCAGCCATTGAGGCGAAAGACGCTGCTCAGATTCAAACGTCTATTGATAAGATTGTATTGATGCAGGCGCAATCCCTATTTGTGGGTGGCGTACCGATGTTGTTTTATGGCGACGAGGCTGGCTATACGAATGACTATAGCTATTTGAAGGATCCAGGTAAAAGTTACGATAATCGCTGGATGCACCGGCCAATCATCGACTGGAAACGCGCGGAATTAGTGGACAAAAAAGGAACCATTGAATCTACCGTTTTTCAATCCATGCAACGTTTAATCGCCTTGCGGAAATCACTGACGGTCGTCGCTGATTTTAAAAATACCCGATGGCTCGAAATCCACAACAACTCCGTCATCGGATTTGAGCGCTTTTTAGCCGGCGAAAAAGTATTCTTCTTGTTCAATTTCAGTGCTTCGCCGCAAGCGCTTACCTGGTATGTGTTGAATAGCTATGGTTCACGTCCGGCGCAGGTGACTGATTTATGGTCGCAGGAAAACTTACAAGTAGGCATGGACCATGAATACATGCATTTTGCTCCGTATCAATTTAGAATTTTGAGATAGTATGTTGGTTCGTTTCCGGATATTCTTGGTTTGCTTGGTAATTGGTCTCGCACCGATGAAATCCGCGCATGCTGTGATGAATTCGTTGGATTGGATTGAACCCAATAGCTCGGTTCGCAAGCGGTTGAACTTGGAGAATTTCTTTATTGAGGAGCAGATCCTTGCGAATCAATGGAAGAAAATCAGCCCATTCACGGTGGATGGGGAGGAATTGAAGACCATCCTATATCGATATAACAATTCCCGGTATTTTTTCCCTAGGCAATTTGTCATTCGCTTTACGATTCAAGGGACGGGTTTGGTGTATGAGTTTGATGTAAAAACGTCCCAACTCAAACGAATCGATCAGACGATTCACAGTGGCCACAATTTTGGTGCGTATCAATTTTACCGGAAGAACATTTTGTATTCGATTGGGGGCGAGGGCATGTGGAGTTACAATCGGCAGATCACCTATTTCGACGACAAGACGAAAGAGTGGGAAATTCTACGACCGAAGAACCAAGGTCCGGAGGCTATGGCGAATGGTTTTCAGGGGTACTCGGACGCGGAAAATGCCTATTATACGGGTGGTGGGGATCATAAAAACTACCTAGAGAATGAGCAAATCGATATGGAACGCGGGTTTTACCGCTTCGATTTCGCCACAAAAAACTGGGAGTTATTGGGTCAAATCAATGCGGATTTGCCCATCAAGGAACATCGGATTTCGTATTGGAATGGGGAGCACTTTATTCTTTTGGCGCGTGACCGCCTGTTCATCATCAACCCCAAGCTAAATGAGGTACATATGTACCGGGACAACAGTTTGTATTTTGAAGGTGGTGGAAAGCAATATACACGGAACGATACCATTCTTTATTACCACAATGGCGAACAGGGTCCCGTCATTTCGATACCGGTAAATGCCTATTTGAAAAAGTCGAGCTATGTTGGCAAATTCTATGAAAGGGATTATTCCTTGTATTATTATGGCGCTTTGGCCTTGTTGGCACTCGGATTCATTAGCTGGCTGTTATTCCGAAAACGAGGTAATAAGTCGATCCGATTCGATCAAGCCGAAATCAAATTATTGAACCGACTGATTGAAGGACAAAACAAACCTGTCAGCACGCAAGAATTAAATAGGCTGCTGGATTGTGATACGAAATCGCAAGAAAGCCAGCGGCGTATTCGATTCATGATGATTAAGCAAATCAATGAAAAACTGGAAATGCATTTTGACATTCATGAGTGCATCGAACGCATCCCGTCGGAAGAAGATAAGCGATTGACGAATTACCGACTGAAAAGTGGGACGGTCAAGAAGATTAAGGAATTAATATAATAACGCGATAATGCGCGTCTTCAAGGTGCGTTATAAACAAAAAACCTCCCGTGAAATACTCGGGAGGTTTTGAAGATCCAGAATCAAAATTGTTTTCATTCAACCCTAATCTAAAAACTAATTATTCTCTTTTGTTCTTCAAACGAATTTCAAAAACTAAATAAGACAGAACTAATTTCTTAACGTATCAATAGTAAGAGTATTTTGTCTATCTAATCTACCTTTTAAATCATTTATTAAGAAATATTTTTTTGCCAATTCCATGCATCTTGAACCATATCATGTAAGGTCAATTCCGCTTTCCAATTAAGAATATTATTTGCTTTATCTACAGATCCATAAATCGACTCAGCATCGCCTAATCGTCGATTCCCAAATTTATAATTCAATTTAACACGATTAACTTCTTCAAATTTTGATATTAATTCTAATACAGAATTAGCTTTCCCTGTTCCAATATTAATCGCATCAAATGTTTTCACATTAATGTTTTCAAGAAGATAAATACAAGATCTTACATGTGCTTTTGCTAAATCCACAACATGTATATAATCTCTCAAACACGTTCCATCTTTTGTTGAATAATCATTGCCATAAACAGTGAAATTTTTCAATTTATTTGCCGCAAACTGAGTTAAGTAAGGCATTAGATTATTGGGTTTCCCAATTGGCAGTTCCCCTATTAATCCTGACGGATGCGCTCCAACTGGATTAAAATACCTTAAGGCAATTGATTTAATAGCAGAACTATTACTTACCTTTTCTAAAATATCTTCACCAAATTGTTTTGTACTGCCATAAGCAGAAAGAGATTTTTTGAATAGAAATGTCTCCTCAATTGGAAATTTGTCTGCATCACCGTATACAGTTGCAGATGAAGAAAATACCATTGACAAACAGTTAAACTTCTCCATTACACTCAATATGGTTAATAATGAGTTGATATTATTTTTAAAATATTTTAATGGTTTTTCGACTGATTCGCCGACAGCCTTTAGGGCAGCAAAATGAATAACTGCATCAATTTGATGATTGTTGAAAATTTGCTCAATAGCTAATTCATCACAAACATCCGCACAATAATACACAGGCAAATAGCCGGTAATCTGTTCAATTCGCTCAAGAATGAAAGACTCTGAATTGACTTGATTGTCTACAATAACCACTTCAAATCCCTCTTGTATTAACTCAACAGCTGTATGAGATCCAATAAACCCTAAGCCTCCTGTAATTAAAATAGACTTTTTCATACATATTCTTTGTAATGAATACTACTAACATTTTTAAGTTTTTCAGCTGCCATTTCTGGAGTAATGTCCCTTTGAGGATTAGCTAGCAATTCATATCCAACCATAAATTTTTTTACAGTCGCTGACCTTAATAAAGGAGGATAAAAATGCATATGCCAGTGCCATTCTGAGAAATCCCCGTGATTAACCGGTGCTTGGTGAATCCCTGAAGAATACGGAAATGAAATCTGAAACAGATTATCATATCGGGTAGTAATTTCTTTAATCGCAATTGCTAAATCTCTTTTTTCAATTGAATCGAAATCAATCAGATTTGTTACGTGGCGTTTTGAAATCAATATCGTCTCATATGGCCAAATAGCCCAAAATGGAACAATGACAACAAATGAATTATTTTCATAAACAACGCGTTCTTTCTGTTTCAATTCAACATTTACATAAGCTGACAAAAGACTTTCCCCGTGTTTTTGATAATATAATTTTTGCTGACGCGTTTCCTTGTCAACTTCTAATGGAATCGAGTTCTGAGCCCAAATTTGACCATGTGGGTGTGGATTACTACAGCCCATTATTTCACCTTTATTCTCAAATATTTGAATATATTTAATGGATGGGTCCTTCGAAATTTCAACTATTTCCTTACTCCACAATTCAATGATTTTTTCAATTTCGAAAACCTTTAATTCAGGCAATGTCAATTTATGATTTGGGGAAAAAACGACAACTTTGCATATTCCGGAACTACTTTCCGCTAGGAGTAATTCATCTACATTCATTCGCCCTTTAGGCGTATCCATTATTAAAGAGGCAAAATCATTTATGAAAGAAAAAGGCTCTTGATAATTTGGATTAAAAAGATCTCCAGCTCGTTTATTACCAGGACATAAATAACAAAACTCGTCATAATTTGGTCTAATATTCGCAGGCAAATCTTCTACTTTTCCTTGCCATGGCCGTTTCGTTCTATGTGGAGAAACTAAAATCCACTCACCCGTTAATAAATTTTGACGCGTGTGGGTATGTTCACTTATATTAAAAGAATTCATTTTATTGTTAGGCTACTATTTCTGTTCCGTTTACGGTTTCTACCTTAATCACTTCTAAATGTAGTCCAGTAGCATTTAGATAGTTTATTTTCACATTATCAATTAGAGAAGCTATTCCTTCATTTCTAATAATATTGATTGTGCAACCACCAAATCCTCCTCCCATCATGCGTGCGCCTAAAACGTTTGGATTCCTTTTAACCTCTTCGATTAAAAAATCCAATTCAAAACAACTCACTTCATATTCTTTGCTCAATCCTTCATGAGTAGCATATAAATGTTGACCTAGTGCAAGTAAATTTCCCTTAGCTAAAAAATGGCATGCTTCATTCAATCGCTGAATTTCTTTAACCACAAACAAACATCGAGTAAATATTTCTCTATCAAATGGCAACACATGCTCAATAAGTTGACTTTCCGTTACATCCTTATAAGTCTTAACATCAGGGAAAAATTGTTTGATTCGATTTATTCCTGTCTCGCATTGTCTTCTACGCACATTATATGCAGAGGACGCTAATGAATGTTTCACATTCGAATTAAACAAAACAAGACTATATCCATCCAAAACCAAAGGCATGTATTCAAATTGTAAGGAATCACAATCGAGTTTTATAGCAAAATCTTTTTGACCATAAATGCTTGCAAACATATCCATTACACCACAATTCACACCGGCAAATGTACTTTCGGCTGATTGCGCAATTGATACCAATTCTAGCTTTGAAATACCTAACTGGAATACTTCATTAATTGCAAATGCAACCGCTGATTCTAATGCAGCAGAGGAAGAAAGGCCTGCGCCTACTGGAATATCTCCATAGATCACAATATTAAAACCTGAAATCAAATACCCTCTCTTAATTACCTGATCAATCACACCAAATACATAGGTAGAGAAATCATTTGAGGGTTTTAAACCATTTAGTTCTACTTCAATTTTAACATCGAAATTGACAGAATAAAGGCCGACTACCCCATCATTTCTTTTATCAATAGCTACGTAAATATATTTATCTATGGCAGCAGGAAGCACACAGCCTCCATTGTAATCTACGTGTTCACCAATAATATTTATTCTACCAGGTGATCGAACAATTAACGGTTGACCTTCAAATTTTTGGTGAAATATTGACTCTATTTTCGTCTTCATTATAATGATTTACCCTGGTTACTTTAATATCTTCGATGCCATATTGCCTACCTCAATACCAATTTCATTAAGTCCATCTTGATTATAATGAACATGGTCTTTCATTAAATTTCGATTCATAAAAGTTGGTGTTTTATCGTACCCAATAAATACATACTTCAATTCTGAGGCAACTTCTTGTTGCATTTTTCGAACTTGACTATTGCCCAAAATAGGTCTACCGGATTGATCTCCAGTTTGGACGATATAAAAAGGAACATGCTTCCCAAATACTTTTCTAAATCGGCCAATCAATGAGATAAGGGATTGTTTGTATTCTTTATCACTTAAAATTCCATCATTAATTGCATTGGCATCTCGCTCTCCCTGCATCCAAATAATCGCACTTAATTTAGACTTTGTGATTTTCAAAGCGGCTAATACTTTTTCATGCGTTTGATGAAATAATTTGCCAGTAATATCCCAGGTCCCATAATTACTTAATTCAGCTTTTTGATGGCATGAACTACCACCACGGGCTGCTGAGATGACGACAACAGGTATATTTGTTTTTTGATTCAATGCGTAAACAAAAGCTGGCAAAATAGATCCAGAATTGGCTGGCTCTAAATCTTTCCATCTTTGTCCTGCGGGATCTTGCAACAACTTAATCGAATCTGTTAAAACATCATATTCAAAACCTTTTTCAGTTTTAAAAAGTGAATTACTCACCATTTTATCTCCTTGACCAGTTGCATTGCTTTGACCTGCTAAAAGAATAACATGTTGACTCAAAGCTGGAAATGACATAATAAAACTAATTAGGCAAAAAATTATGAATCGAAACATTCTAATTTTTCTTTAGAGGAATAGCTATATTGTAATTATCTCCTTTATCATATACGGCACAATAAAGTGAAATCGGTATACCATTTACAAATAATAATTGTGGCCTCTCTAATTTCTCAACTAATTTATCTCCAGATTTGAAAGGAATAATTGTCTTACTAACTAGTGCATTTTTACCAGGCTTCCAGTCCAAACCATTAGGAGATTCAAAAAGGGCTAAACTTAATCCTGAGTTAGTAAATGACCCTTTAAAATCTTTAACTATTGCCCAATATTTACCCTTTTGATACCAGATATATGGATCCTCAGCAGCAAACCTAACCGTGTCTTTCACAAATATCCGTTGAGACTGCTTAATAAAAGGTCCAACAGGATTACTTGAAATGGCAGCCCCATGCAATACAATACCTCCAAAAGGCAATTTCCCTTCACTAACCCCTTTATAAATCATCAAATATTTTCCATTGGGTTGTTTTACTACTGACGGATTGGATGCAATCATATGATCAAAACTCTTGTAAGATGTATCTACGATTGGTTTATCAAAGCGCTTCCAAGGTCCCAAAGGATTTTTAGAAATAGCAACTCCAATGCGCTGATGATTTCGATGATCCCACCATTCACCATTTCCATAATTACCCATATAATATAGATAATAAGTGTCGCCAAATCGATGAATATTCGGGTTGTGGGTTACATCTGCGTCCCAGTATTTCTTTTCTCTTTTGGGTAAAACAACCTTTACATGTTTATATGGCCCGTTTGCTTTATTGGAAACCGCTACAGCAATTTCACTGTGTGTAGCCCAAGCTTGATGAGTCAAATTTCTTGGCCACCGACTATAAAACAAGTAGAATTTGCCATCTTTCCCTTTTATGGGACTACCACACCATACCATATAATTTTCTAAACGAAATACAGATTGTTTAGATACTGGCTGGAGTAATTTATTTAGGTTTAAATCTTGACCATGGGTAAAATGGACTAAAATTAAAAACGTAAGTAGGCAGATAACTTTGTTTGTAATGACCCTCATTTCAGTTTCCTTAGGCTTGTTTTTTACCTGTTTTGCTTAATAATTTTATTAATTCAGGTAAGTATTGCTCATAAACCTGACGAGGACTTGAGGAGTTTTTCACGCAGATCGAAGCTGCTTTACCTACAACTTCACCCATCATACCACATGTCCTCATGACGCGCACAGGTCCTAAACCAGTTTTGGTAACACTGATATTTCTTCCAGCCATGAATAAATTGGAGATATTCCGACTATACAAAGTGCGATAGGGAGCCCAATATAAATTACCATATTGATACTCTTTACCTCGCGTATAGTCTGAAACGAATTCGTTCCCTTCAAATCCAGATTTAAACTCCGTTTTAGGCGTATGCAAGTCGACATGCCATGAACATGGAAAAGCTCCATCTGAGAATTTCTTTTGAGTTTTAAAATCTTCCGCATCTAAAACTACATCCCCCATCAATCTTCTAGATTCTCTTTTACCAGCGATATATGCAGACCATCCTAAGCGGTGATTAGGATACATTTTATCTACGTTTTTAATCGCATCCCACGCACCATACATCGCTCTGAAATTATGATCGCGAATTAATTCAATATCGTTTACTTGGTCTTTATTAAATCCGCTTTCCCAATACCACATATTCGCGAATGATTGCAAGCCTTCTGAACCAAAAGTCTTAACACCTTTTCTTCCTGGAAATGGCTTGTCTGATAGATCCAGAGCCCATGGACATCTTGGAAAAGGTTGTGCGAAATTGCCCACTTCACATTTTAATGCCAAGGCACTTTTATCTTTGCATTCACACTTGAGAACTTCTTCTTTATTGGTCGCATCAAGTACATTAAACAAGTTAGAACTACCCATTAAGTTCTCCACTTTATACTCATAATCTGCACCAGCTTTAAATCCTAAAGTAGCATCACC
>CANHKE010000014.1 GCA_947461155.1 Cytophagaceae bacterium
CACAATATCATTTGCGTCATTTCATTTTACGCGCCAATGCCGAACCCACCATTTTAGCGAATTGGTCTAACAATTTGCAAGCGCTTTGCGAGAACACCCGATTGGGGATTCCGGCCATTGTAGCATCGAACCCACGTAATCACGTGACGACGGATGCGTCAGTAGGATTGAGTGTGGGACTTACCTCATTTTCTAAATGGCCGGGAGAATTGGGATTAGCGGCCATGCGTGATTTTGACTTAACGCGCAAATTTGCGGAAACAGCAGCAAGCGAATGGCGTGCCGTAGGTTTACGCAAAGGCTACATGTACATGGCGGATTTAGCCACCGAACCGCGCTGGGGTCGTGTGGAAGGAACCTTCGGCGAGGATGCGGATTTAACATCCAATATGATCACGCAAATTGTGTTGGGTTTTCAAGGCAAGAAATTGTCGAATACATCTGTGGCGATGACCACAAAACACTTCCCAGGAGGTGGTCCACAAGAAGGTGGACAAGATTCGCATTTCGATTGGGGAAAATTTGCGCACTACCCAGGCGGTATGTTTGACTACCACGTGAAGCCATTCCAAGCGGCGATTGCGGCGGGAACTTCAGCCATAATGCCCTATTATTCGGCACCGAAAGGCAAGGAGTTTGAGGAGGTTGGATTCTCGTTTAACAAAGCGATGATTGGGGATTTATTACAAGGCAAATTAGGCTTCCAAGGAATTATTAACTCGGATACAGGCCCAATTGAAATGATGCCTTGGGGCGTAGAGAAATTAAGCATTGAGGAGCGTTACCAAAAAGCATTGAATGCCGGAGTTGATATCTTCTCGGGTGCGGCGGATCCAACGACCTTAATCGAAGTGGTTAAAAAGGGCATGGTGAGCGAGGCGCGCATCAACCAATCTGTGGCTAAATTATTAACGGAAAAATTTGAATTGGGCTTATTCGAAAATCCATATGTGGATGCAGCTGAAGCCGTAAAGATTGTCGGAAATAAGGACGCTGTAGCGGCAGCCGAATTAGCTTTGCGTAAATCCATTGTACTCTTGCGCAATGATGAGAAGCGCTTACCACTGGCAAAAAAGACGAAGGTCTATTTTGAAACCTATTCCCAACCGGGACGTAATGGAGGCGAAGCGATTAAAGTCGCAAAACCCAATTATCCTGGTTTAGAATTCGTTGCGACCAAGGAAGAAGCAGATGTCGTTTTATTGTGGTTAATTCCGTCAGCGGGAGGTTTATTCAGTTCGCAAGGATCAAAAATCGATTTAAATTTGTCGGCAAACCGCATCGATGTCAACCACGTGAATGAACTATTAAATGCAAAACCAACCATCGTAGCGATCAATTTCACGAACCCTTGGGTGATAGAAGAAATCGACAAAGGAAAGGCAAAGTCGGTCATTGCGACCTTTGGAACGACACAAGAGGCATTATTGGATATTGTGACAGGGGCTTATAATCCGACGGGCAAGATGCCATTCACAACGCCGGTGAGCCAAGCGGCTGTCGAGTCAAATAAGTCGGACGTACCCGGGCACATGGAAGGTGCGGGATATGGTTTATTTGCGTTTGGTCAGGGGATTTCGTATTAAATAAGAGAACTAATTTAATCGCCAATTTTTTTCCACGAATCTTCTTCGATGGAAAGAAATTGGCCTTTTCCGTTAAAAAGAAGAATGTACAGGGTAAATTGGTCTTCGAATTTGGCGCGGATAAATTTTTCGTCTTGACTGATAATTTCAATTTGCATGTGCTTTATTTGAGCACAAATATCCGTCAATGTCATGTGAGAAAAATCCCCCAAATTTCCCAATTCAGAATAGCGATAATTTTTGAAATCAATCCACAGGCGGATTCGATTAAACAGATTTGGCATAAGGTATATCTTTAGAACGCAAATGCAAATCAAGTTCAATCAACCTGATTCGAAGCTAATTTTTCTAATGAATCTGTCCGTATATAAAATTTTAGGACTATATTTATTTTTGTTCTAGATACACAAATGCTTCTGATTCTTTCATTGCTGCTGCTTTTGACGTCATTAATCCTCATTGGATATAATTGGCGCTCACACCCTCAGACGATTCTGATTGCAGTCATTTTCATTATTTACGCGCTCTATTCGCTCCTCTATTACTTTACGATCGAATCAAAAAATGACTTTTGGTATGCAGTTATGTTTGGCAACTTAACTCCACTTTGGTATCTGCCCGGCCCATTATTATATTTTTACTACCGAAGTACGTTATGCAATACGGAAATTTTTACTTCGTGGAAAGATGCCTTGCACTTTATCCCAAGTACCGTGCAATGCTTGACCATGATTCCATATTATCGAATTCCTTTTGCTCAGAAATTACAAATAGCACATTCGATTCATGAAAATCCGGATTTGATCCAACAAATTGCCTCCCAATTTACGCTCTATTCTGTTGCTTTTGATTTTGCGTCGAGGCCACTATTTATATTCTTCTATATCATTGCCTGCTATTGGTTATTAATCAAATACAGTGCCTCCAGTCACAATCACCGGTATACCCTGCGGTGGTTAAAGGCATTTCTGCTGTTACTACTGCTTGAAAATAGTATCTATGCAGTTAGTTTGTATTTATTAATTAATCAATCATTTGGTTTCACCTATGGAATCGTAGATCTCATGCATAATATCACTGGAGCCACCTTTTTTATCGTGCCTTTGTTATTAATTGCCTTCTTTCCGCAAATTCTATATGGCAGCTTGAAGTCGAAATCAACGGTTTTAAAGTCCCTAAATGCACCCATTCCGGATGAATCATTCATTGAATTATCAGAACGCATCAAGACATACATGCAAGAAAAACAGCTGTTTCTAAACCCGGACTTAGAAATATCCGATATTTCGATTGTACTCAAAGTGCCGAGACATCACATTGCCTATTGTTTTACTAATGTGTTGCAGTGTAAGTTTACTACATACAAAAACAAACTTCGGGTAGCATTTGCGCAAAATTTATTCGAAAATGGGGAAGCTGTTTTGAGTAGTATCGATGGAATCGGTGCGAAATCAGGATTCAAATCGCGCTCCGCTTTTTATGAGGCATTTAAGGCAGAAACGGGAATGACCCCCAATCAATTTCTCAAAAATCAATCCTTTGATAAGCTTTTATAGCTTATAATTTACGCTAAAAGTACCGATAAACTCCTGATTCGTGAGCGTGTAATTACCAAAGGCTTTGGCCTGAAAATGCTTGTTGATATCGTAAGAAATCGTCTCCGCAACACCGGTTAAATCACCCACCGACAAGTAATATCCTTATTCGGGGCCTTTCGCCCCTTTTTTATTGGACGAAATAATCGATGGCACTGACGCCAATGGTGATGTCGGCGCCAACTTTGATATGCGCTAAATGCTCTTTCGACTGGCCGTAAATGGGCAGGTCAGACTCACGATCGAATGTAAAAATATATACGTGTTGTTTCTTGGTAGGATCTTTCGGGTCGACCACTTTTCCCCATTCATATCCTTTCACAACAGCCAATTTTGTCAGTGACTGAAATGAATGATCCACTTCTTGGATTTGAGCATCCGTGGCATTGGCTGCAAATGTAATAGTAACAGCATGTTTAAAAGGTTTGGCTGTTTGACCAGAAGAAGATAAGCTTAAGAAAATCAAGCTTGCACATAAAATTGCTTTCATGAAAATTAAATTATAGGTTATACTTCAATCCTACCGTCGTAATCACTTTTCCGTCGGTTAATGTGTAATTACCAAAAGCTTTGGCCTGAAAATGCTTGTTGATATCGTAAGAAATCGTCTCCGCAACACCGGTTAAATCGCCCACCGACAAGTAATATCCTTGGGAGAAAAAATTCCATTTCTTAACGTGGTAGTTGGCATTACCAGACACCAGCGTCACTTTAAAATCTGTATTGCGCGCATTGCCATTTAAAATAAATGAACCCACATTCCATTTCGCGTTGACCGGATAAGACAAGGTCAATTCCCGACCAAAGAAACTAGTTACTTGATAGTCTTCCGTCATTTGAAAAGCTGGCATATGAATACCTATCGTTGCCTTAAACTTCTTGTCTATAAATCGGTAGCGTGTAAACAATGCCACCGTGGTAGGGGTCATACTCTTTAAACGCATCATATACATTAAATGACCCGTTAAACGTTTTTTCGGATTTGTGCCCGCATTGATAATTAAATTAGGCTCTTTCGAGGTAAAAGCCGGAATAAACGAGAATCCGCCTGTACTCATTTCGATACTTCCCGTTTGGGCATTAAGGGATAAGGCGGAAAGGATAAGGCAGCATGCCAGCAATTGTTTCATTTTGATACATTAGGGATTAAAATCGGCGCAAATTAGCCCTTTTCTATTCTGAAAACAACCGAAGGCTATTTTCAGTTTACTCCATATGCCCAAATCTCCCATCAATATCGTCTGGTTTAAACGTGATCTTCGCTTTACGGACCACGAACCTTTGTACCGGGCCTTGGAGGAAGATATCCCCGTTTTGTTGGTTTATTTTTTTGAGCCTTCCTTAATCGCATTTCCGGATAGTGATGTCCGACATTGGCGATTTGTGCATGAATCTTTGATCGAAATGCAAGGCCGCTTGGAAGACCGAAACGGAATCCTTTACCTATTTCATTCCGAAGTATTGCCGGTGTTTCAGGCTTTGATGGAGCAGTATATCATACGCCAAATTTTCACGCATGAAGAAATCGGAAATGACCTAAGTTATCGGCGGGACAAAGCGGTGGCCGCATTTTGTTCGCGTGAAAAAATTACCTGGAACGAAACGCCGACGGGTGGTGTGATTCGCCGACTGAAATCACGTAAAACCTGGCAGCAACGCTGGGAGAATACAATGCGCCAAGAACCCTTTTTTGTCCGTGAGGCCAACTGGAATTTAGTGCGCCTTGACTCGACTTGGTATGATACCTGGAAAGGTCCAGAACTCCCTGAATCCTTTAAAACGCGTAATCCTGTTTTTCAAGAAGGCGGCGAATATTGGGGCTGGAAATACCTGAAAAGTTTTATCGAAACGCGGCATCCAGCCTATAGTTCCTCCATCAGTAAACCGGAGGCTAGTCGGCGCGGATGTAGTCGTATTTCACCCTACCTAGCCTACGGAAATATCAGCATGCGGATGGCTTATACGTACACGATGCAGCATTACAAAACGGCTGCCAACAAACGGGCACTTTCGAATTTCACGTCCCGACTACATTGGCAAGGCCATTTTATGCAAAAGTTTGAGGATGAATCTCGGATGGAATTTGAACCCGTAAATAAAGCATATCAGGCAATTGAAAAACCACGCGATGAGTTCTTGATACTCGCTTGGCAGAACGGTCAAACCGGAGTTCCATTGGTGGATGCGTGCATGCGCTGCGTGGTGGCGACGGGTTATTTGAATTTCCGCATGCGCGCGATGGTCGTGTCGTTTTTTGTATTCAATCTATGGCAAGATTGGCGGGATTTGGCCCATTTTTTGGCCCGACAATTTCTCGATTATGAACCGAGCATTCATTACCCCCAAATCCAAATGCAAGCGGGTGTGACCGGCATTAATACCATCCGGATTTATAACCCGGTCAAGAACTCTTATGCGCATGATCCGGAAGGTATCTTCATCAGAAAATGGGTACCCGAATTGGCCCACGTTCCCGCGACGCTCATCCACGAACCTTGGAAACTGAGCGACATGGAACAAACTTTATATAGTGTAAAAATAGGCGTGGACTATCCCGCTCCCGTAGTGGATTTAAGTGCGACCAGAAAAACGGCATCTGACCAAGTTTGGGCAATGCGCAAAACGAAAAAAGCCCGACAAGAAGGGGCGCGAATCCTAGCTAAACACGTGAATAAATGAGCGCATTCCTGATTTTTCCCCATCAATTGTTTGAGGAAACGCTTACCCAAGAGGCGGATGTTTTCTACCTCGTTGAGTCTGATTTATTCTTCAACCAATACGCATTCCACAAACAAAAACTCTTGTTTCATCGGGCAAGCATGCGTGCCTTTGCGGATCGTCTTCGCGCCGCCGGGAAAACCACTATATACATCGATACCCAAGATCCTCGGTCAAATGAAGTTTCCTTGGTTGCATCCATATCCGACTCAATTACCTTATTTGACCCCAATGATTATTTGTTGGAACGACGTCTTCGTCGTGCGGCCAACATTCACTTATCACCGAGCCCTAATTTTCTCAATACGGATACGACCTTATTAGGCAATCGTAAACCCTATTTTCAAACGGCATTTTATACGCAGCAGCGAAAAGAACGCGGAATTCTTTTGGAAGAAGATGGAAAACCGCTAGGTGGCCAATGGACTTATGATACGGAAAACCGGAAGAAAATTCCAAAGCAAACGTTCATCCCAGCCCCCTTCCCTGCCGTAGATCCGAACGCATACATACGGGAAGCCATCGACTATGTCGAACGGTACTTCCCGGAAAATCCCGGTACGAGCGATATGCCCTTTTCGGGAGCTTATTATCCGGTGACACATGCGGAAGCCCAAGCGGCATTGGATTTGTTTTTGCAGGAACGGATGCACCTATTTGGTGATTACGAAGATGCCATCAAAGCACAAGAAAAGACCTTGTTTCACAGTATTCTAAGTCCGCTGATCAATGTGGGACTTCTGAATCCTGAGGAAGTACTTTCGCGCGTTGCGGCGTGCGGAGGCCCCTTAAATAGCGTCGAAGGCTTTATTCGGCAGATCGTAGGCTGGCGCGAATTTGTCCAATTACTTTACCGGAAAATTGGCGTCCAGCAACGCACCACGAATTACTGGGGATTTACGAAGGAGATGCCCGCAGCGTTTTACGACGCTTCCACCGGTGTGGAACCCATCGACCAGACCATTCGCAAACTCCTAAAAACGGGCTATAATCACCACATCGAACGATTAATGGTTCTCGGAAACTTCATGTTATTGTGCGAAATTAAACCGGATGCCGTCTATCGCTGGTTCATGGAAATGTACATCGACGCCTACGATTGGGTGATGGTGCCCAATATTTATGGTATGTCGCAATTCAGCGATGGCGGTTTAATGACCACCAAACCTTATATCTGTGGCTCGAATTACATTTTAAAAATGAGTGATTACCCCAAGGGCGACTGGCAGGAAATTTGGGATGGATTGTTTTGGCGATTCCTAGACAAGCAGCGCGAGACATTCCGGAAAAATCCCCGCTGGGCGATGCTCATAAGTACCTGGGACAAAATGCCTGAGGAGAAGCGCATGGCGCATTTGAACCGAGCAAATACGTACCTAAACCAACTCTTTACGTAGCTTATTCCAAAAAGAAAAGAAGCTATTGAATTCCCCTGACAATCCTGGCGCTAGCGAGGGGTGTGCCTCGCGAATCCCATCAAAATGCGCATTTATGGGATGATCTCGGAAAATGGCCTTCAAATTAAGCGAAGCATATTCGCCATAATAAATCTGCAATCCGGGAATGTTCGCGGCTAAATCAACAATGAATTGCACCGTACGTGGCGCCATCGGATGCTTCGCAAAATGACTCGGCTCTAAGACCAAAATTCGATTACCAACTTCCCCTACATGAAAGCTAGGATCGAGCGTATAATGTGTGTAAACATAATTGGGTACGTCTGGAATCAACACGAGTGGGCTAGTGGCTGGAGGCGTAAAAGCCAAGTTGAAATCTCCCGCTTTTTTCAATACCTCCGGTACCCCGCGCAGAGGCAAATCTTCGTAATCGTAATCCAAAAAAGTCCCAAACTGCTCCGTTCCCGTGTACGTATTCACGTTGGCCTGATTCACATAATACGGCTTATTACTGAAGGTTCCGGCACACCATTGCCAGCTCAATGCATTACTGGCTAAATCGCCATCCAATAAATGATAATAAAGCCAGTTGGCAGGTGCCAACCAATGGTATTTCCCCACATTGCAGGTAATCGCAGCCAGGTACATCCGCAAATGATTGTGTAGGTATCCAGACTCCATAAATTGCCCTAAATGGCCATCCAAGGACTTAATTCCGGTGTTTGCTTCGAGCACCGCTGTGGGAAGTCCGGCATACAGAGCGCCAGCTTGCGTGTTTCGAATATCTGTAAAAATGGCATCGCCTTGCTGAAACCAGGTACGCGTATAAAACTCGCGCCACGCTAATTCTTGAATGAATTTTTCGGCCTGTTCCAAGCCGAAACCCCGTTCTTTTAACCGGGCTACAACCTGAGGAATTGTAATGAATCCGCGTGATAAATACGGAGATAGATACGAAACTCCGCCATTGACGAAGTTGCGTGTGCGCGCATAATGAGCAGGATCAAACGCATCAATCCGCGCATAAACGGCTTTGAGGGTCGTAGGAAATTCCACTAACGTTTACTGATTTTATTCAGGCTAATGCCTCGTTGGAGCGTACATTTAAAGCGCGGATCTAGGGCTACGCGCTTTTGAAGATGTTTGGTGTTCCGACCAGCCATCCGTTTGCGCCACATGCGGAAGCTAGAATCCTTGCTATTCAATCGCATGAATTCGATCACCTCTTTTTCCTTCAGTCCAAACTGAAATTCGATTGCCTCAAAAGGCGTACGATCTTCCCAGGCCATTTGAATGATGCGGTCAATATCCGCATCCGAAAACCTATTTGCTACGTCGGCACTTTTCACCACAATAAATGATTTGATCCCAATTCTTCTCCCATTTCTTACGCCAGGCGAATGGGCGATTGCAAACGGGACATGTTTTGGAAGGTAAATGTTGTTTTTTAACGCCTTGCATAAATTTATTCTGCTAGGGTTCAAACACAAAATGACGGGAAAAGTTTTGAAACTTACCTTAGCGCAAGGTTTTAAACAATAAATCACTCAAATAGCGCTCGACAAAAACTTCGTGATTCTCCCCCTGCGCATCGGTCAATTTAGGCAAATAGACACTGAAGAATTGCTGGGCGTGTGAGGTCTCAATAATCGTTGAACTCAAGGAATGTGGATACGGATAAGCTGGATTAAATGCCTGAATTAATTCCGATATCCGACCGCATAAATCCTTGTAAGGCTTAAAAACCTCATCTTGATTGATCTTTTTAACTTCTTTAACTAGGTATGCCTTGCTACTTTCGGCAATAACGATTTGATGTAAAAAGGTTTTGTTGTAATCCGTTTGTCCAGCACTTTCTGGAAGCGCATGTGTAAGTAGTTGAATGATGCGCTCCAGTTTTGATTTGGGATTGGCGAGGTGCTCCAATTGAAAGACAACGAGGTATTCCATGTACGACCAATACCAATTCAAAATATACAAAAGTAGTCGATGCTTATTCTCGAAATACCGATATATCGTCGCTTCGGTCGTTCCCATTTGCGCCGCTAATTTCTTAAACGTAAATTGCTCAAAGCCCAAGGTGTAAATTTGGTCAATCGCATGTTTCACGATTTGCTTGCCCAATTCTGTCCCCTCCGGATCCCGTACATAAATCTTTTCGTTGACCTTAAAGCTTAAAGAATAGTCCATAGCCGTTACATTTGTAATGTCAAAATTAACAATTATTAATACTATTACAAAAAATACTGTTGATATTATTTGCAATAGTATTACTATTATACCAAAAAGTATTTATAGCTTTGCAAACACATTGAATCGAATATGACAAAAAAACATCCCTTTCGCCGACTAAGCCAATTGCTAGGTGCTTACAGGAAAGAAGTCGTTTCCATTTATCTCTTTTCAGCCTTGAGTGGTTTGGTCAATTTAAGTTTGCCTTTAGGCGTTCAAACCATCATCGGTTTGGTAATGGGGGCCACCATGGTTACATCGATTTACGTCTTGATTTTCTTCGTTGTCCTGGGCGTGCTGCTCGTCGGTATTCTGCAAATGAATCAAATGAAAATCATTGAATCCATTCAGCAAAAACTATTTACATCCTACGCATTTGACTTCGCAGAAAGAATTCCGCAAATTGATTTAAAACACATCGATGGCTATTTTATGCCAGAGAAAATTACCCGATTTTTTGAAACGTTAAATATTCAAAAAGGCTTCTCCAAACTATTACTTGATATCCCAATTGCGAGCGTTCAAATCATCTTGGGGATTATTTTATTGTCTTTATATCACCCACTTTACCTAGCTTTAGGCGTTGTCTTACTTGTTATTTTGGGCCTCATTTTGGGCTATACGAGCCAGTCGGGAATCCAAACCAGCATCGAAGAATCCAATTATAAATATGAAGTAACTGGCTTCTTTGGCGAATTAGCCCGCACGTTGAAATCATTCAAATTCAGTAGAGGATCGGAATTGACCTTAAGTCGCACGGACCAAAATGTATTAGGCTACGTGCAATCGCGCACCAAACACTTCCAAGTACTATTATTGCAATACCGTGCATTAATCTTTTTTAAGGTTAGTTTGACTATTCTCATGCTGACGCTTGGAACCTACCTACTAATTAATCAGCAACTGAACATCGGGGAATTTATCGCCGCCGAAATTGTCATCCTCATGATTATCGCAGCCGTAGAAAAACTGATTACCAGTATGGATAGTGCCTACGATGTACTAACAGGTTTAGAAAAAATTGCCAGTGTCATCGAAATCCCATTGGAGTCTACGGGCGATCTACCCATGAAAACGGATAAAGGAATATCGATTCAAATGCAACATTTTAAGTTTGAATTCGAAGCTGGAAAGACCCTTTTAAATGACCTAAATCTACACATTGATGCGGGCGAAAAAATACAAATTCAAGGGGAAGAAGGGTCCGGGAAAACGCTGTTTCTGCGTATGCTAACGGGTAATTATTCCGACTTCATGGGCAATCTTTTAATCAACAAAGTACCCATCCAGAACTATGATATTCAGTCATTAAGGCAGCATACAGGTGTATTATTACACGGCCAGGAAATTTTCGGAGGTACGATCTTGGAGAATATCCAATTAGGCCAGGCTGACATAACCCCAAAGCTTATTTTAGAAACGGCAACAAACTTGGGCATTGATGATTTTATATCGTATTTCCCCCAAGGATTCCAAACCCAAATTGAACCGATTGGAAAGAAAACGCCACAAACATGGGTGAAAAAAATCCTCTTGTTACGTGCCTTGTGTGGCGAAAAACGCCTGTTGCTTTTAGAAGATCCTTGGTCGGGAATTGATTCAGAAACCGGCGAAAAAATTAGCCAATACCTAAATGCTTTGGGCGATACATGTACGGTCGTTGTTATTTCAAATAAATTACACCCAGCATTCAAACCGAGTAAAACATTGACTTTTCACAATGGAAAAATATAAATCAAAACAAGCGATCTATCGTTTGGATCGTTCCACCCAGTTGAAGCCTTGGCTCATCGGATTTTTACTCTTATTGCTTGCCATCATTTTTCTTCCATGGACACAAAATATCCGGGCCAAAGGAAATGTGACGAGTCTATTTCAAGAGCAAAAGCCCCAGAAAATATACAGCCCAATCGCAGGTAAAATTGCCGTTTGGTGGGTCAAAGAAGGAGATTTTGTATTGCAAGGAGATACCTTGGCTAAAATAAGCGAAATCAAAGCCGATTATTTGGATCCGCAATTAATCGCGCGCACGCAAACCCAACTGAATGCGAAAAAAAGTTCCTTGGACTTTTATACGCAAAAAGTAACGTCCACCCTCGCGCAGATTACGAATCTACGCCAGTCAAAAAGCTTGAAGAAAGCCCAGCTTTCCAATAAGCTAGTTCAATTGCAACAGAAAATTGCGAGTGAGAAAGCGGAGCTCGCCGCGATGACGAACGAATATCAATTGGCCCAAGATCAATTTGATCGAAATCAAAAAATGTACAAAGAAGGCTTGATTTCGCAAACGCAATTCCAGCAGCGCAGTGTCTCCGTTCAAAACGCACAAGCCAAAAAAATCGTCGCGGAGAATAAAGTAACGCAGACCCAACAAGATTTGGCGAATACGA
>CANHKE010000015.1 GCA_947461155.1 Cytophagaceae bacterium
GGCTAAATCCAAAATATCATTCAGGATATGCAATAGCGTTTCGGATGACTTACGTATCGTTTGCAAGTAATCTTGTTGGTCCTCATCTAACGGCGAATCACACAACAAATCCACCATTCCTATCACCCCGTTCATCGGCGTACGAATCTCATGGGACATATTGGCCAAAAACTGTTCCTTCACTTTCAAGGAATGTTCCGCCTGTTCGCGCGCCTCAACGAGTTCCGTTTGATATTTCTTCAAATTCGTAATATCACGAGCGATGCCGGATACCTCGGCGATATTCCCTCCGGATTGAATGGGATTTAAATAAATTTCCAACCACTTCTGCTCGCCAGATTTGGTAACAAGTTCTAATTCGAAATGTTGCTTTTGGCCTCTAAATGCCAGTTTATATTTATCCGCTAAGGGTCTTCGTTCCTGCGGGGCAACCAATTGAAAGCCCATACTTTCCGTACTAAAATTCAACTGGGGCTTAATCTGCAATTGCTGCTCTAAAAGTTCCGCGTACTCGTGATTGAAACTAGTTAACATCAATCGCTTATTCACTGACCACATCAGGTGGGAACTCCCTTCAAAGATGGCATTTAATCGAGCTGTTTCATGAGCCAAAGCTTCTTCCGCTTGTTTACGCGCGATGGCCACGGCAACTTGGCTAGATATAAAGTCTAGTAATTCCAAATCGCGATTCTCGTATTTATTCGCACGCTCATAGGATTTGACACCAATGATGCCGGTTACCCGGTCACCGATGCGCAAGGGCACGCAGAGCATAACTTTAGGGACAACTCCATAAAGATAAATCTTCTTTTCTCGAGCTAGTTGGTGTATATCGTCATCATGCAAAATCAACGGCTTATTAGCCATAATCGCATATTCTGTCAAACCATTACCCAGTTTACGTTTGGTAAAATGGACCCGAGAATCAAAATATTCATCAATGTAATACGGGAAATACAAAAAGCTTTTCCCTGGATCATATTGCGCGATAAAGAAGTTCTTGACGTCGATGACCTCGCCCAACTGTTTGTGTATATTGACATAAAAGTCATCCAGATTTGTTGAACTAATGGCCACCTGTGCAATCGATGAAAAAAGTTTATTTGCACGCTCCGCACGCACCTTCGCCGTGGAATTGTGCAGAATACATCGGTAGGCGGTGGGTGTACCACGTTCGAACCGGCAGGTGGCTGAACCGGATACGTATAGGCGCCGACCGTCCTTGCGTTTTAGTACGGCGGTAAATTCGGGGAGTTCTTCTCCGCGGGCTAGCAAATCAAATTGGTCCTGCGTGTTGTGTGCAAATTCAGGGTGCAATACATCTTGAATTTTCAGATCCCGCGCTTCTTCCTCAGTGTAGCCCATGGTCTCGAGCCAGGCTTTATTGACAAATAAAAACCGACCAGACACTCCGGTAATTTGAATAAGGTCCGTGGTATTATTAATTAAATCTTGGAGTTGGGCATTAGATCGCGTTAAGGCTTCCGCTACCTTTTTTCGTTCGGTGATATCTTCCCCAATAATACTTAAATAAGAAGTATGGTTGGATTCCTTCACAATCGTAGAGGCCACTTCCACCCATTTGGTGGAACCGGTTTTGGTAATGTAATTTCGTTCACGATCTTCAAACAAACCACCTGAATCAATGGCTTTTTGAAAGGAGGCTCGACGGTCTTCCGTTTCACCTTGAGGCAAAAGGGTTGCAAAAAAATCTTTTCCGTTCAGTTCGTTTGCCTGGTAATTCAATAAGGCATGTGTGAACGCATTGGCATATACGATAGTGCCATCGAGGGCCATGATGATCCCAAATAACTTGAGTCCGGCTAGGGTATGAATGAGGTTTTCTTTGGTGGTCGCATCGGAAGCAATTCCATCGTTAATTTCCAAAACATCCAGTTGCTTTTTCAGCTCTTGGATTTCGTTAATTAGATCTTCCTTTGTTTTGTTTGCCCAAACTGCCATGGCATTAATCCCTTTTTTTGCTTAAATGTACAAAAAAGGGCGTAATTTCGCGTACCCTTAAGCCCCAAGAACACGTGCAAGTAAGAGCAAAAAAGAATTTAGGCCAACACTTTTTAAATGATTTGGACGCCGCACAGCGAATTGTGGATGGTTTGCAACCACAAGGCGAATACCAAAAAGTCTTGGAAATCGGCCCAGGGATGGGTGTTCTCACGCAGTTTCTCGTGAAAAAGGAAGCTTACGAAACATCATTGATTGAAATCGACAAAGAATCGGTCGACTACCTACGCCAGCATTACTTGGAATTTACAGGACCGCGCTTAATCGACGGAGATTTTTTACGCTACCCATTAGAAAATATTTTCGGTGAAGAGAAATTCGCGATTGTGGGCAACTTCCCCTATTTCATTTCCACCCAGATTTTTTTCCGAGTGTTGGAATACAAAGACCAATGCATTGAGGTCGTAGGCATGCTTCAAAAAGAAGTGGCCATGCGTCTCGCAGCCAAACCCGGCAACAAAGATTATGGCATTTTAAGCGTACTATTACAAGCCTATTACGACGTGGAATACCTATTTAGTTTAGGGCCTGAGGTGTTTACACCGCCACCCAAAGTGAACTCGGGCGTGATTCGCATGCGTCGAAATTGGGACAAAAAATTAACTTGCGATCCCGCGAAATTTAAAATTGTGGTGAAGATGGCATTTAACCAACGGCGCAAAACGCTTCGTAATGCCTTGCGCGCGATGCAATTACCCGATCATGTTTTATTGACAAAACGCGCGGAGCAATTAGGCGTCGCTGAATTTGTCGAATTAACCCATTTGTGGGAAGCGCAAGGTTACCCAGGCGCATAATTTAACGGTTTGTTGACATAATTTTCGGTCAAAATTTCCGTACTTGCGCCTTCAATCTTTTCAAAATCGAATCTCATGGAAGAAATCAACGTACAGCACCTTCCGTTCGAACTCACCAAAGAGTTTTTAGAAGATATTCGCCAGTTGATTACAACGCAAGCGAACGAGGAGATTATTGCCAAAATCGAAGACTTATTCCCTGCCGATATCACGAGTATTTTATATGAGTTGAACGGCGATGAATCGAAATATTTAGTCCAATTACTGGATACCAAAATTGCCGCTGCCATCATCTCCGCCTTGGATACCGATGACCGCAAAAAGTTCCTGAAGAATTTTACATCCAAAGAAATTTCGCAATACATCAACATCGTCGATTCGGATGATGCGGTAGATATTCTGAACGAACAACCTGTTCGCATCCGCGAAGAAGTAATCGCGCTGTTAAAGGACCGTGAACAAGCTCGATTCATCATTGATTTAATGCATTATGATGAAGATTGTGCGGGTGGTTTGATGCAAAAGGAGTTGATCAAAATCAACGTAACGCAGACTGTAACGGAATGTGTGGAGGAGATTCGCCGACAAGCCGAAGATGTAGAGAAAGTCTATTCCGTTTATGTGGTGGACGATGATGGATTGCTTTTAGGAACGGTTTCGTTGAAAAAAATCATTTTAGCGAAACGTGGATCGAAGATTCAGGATGTGTACGAAGCCGATGAAATCGTATCGGTTCAGACCTACAGTACTGGTGAAGAAGTCGCTGATTTGATGCAAAAATACGATTTGGAAGCGATTCCTGTGGTGAATATTCAAGGCCGTTTATTAGGCCGAATCACCATCGATGACGTGGTCGATTTCATTACGGAATCTGCACAAGAAGATATTCAGGTCATGGCCGGTATCTCGGAAGACGTAGAAGAAGATGACTCTGTTTGGCTATTAGTTCGTTCGCGTTTACCCTGGTTGATCGGTGGCATGGTGGGTAGTTTTTTAGCTGCCAAAATCATTGATCGCTTCGATGACACGATTGCGTTAATTCCAGCGATATCCGCGTTTATTCCGTTAATTGGATCTACGGGTGGTAACGTGGGTATTCAATCTTCTTCCTTAATTGTTCAGTCCTTAGCCGACAAAAGTGGATTAGATACAACCCTTTGGAAACGTCTTCAAAAAGTATTTGTCGTGGCATTGATTAACGCGATCATCGCCGCCATTTTTGCTTTTGGCTGTTCGATGCTGATCGATAGTGGCGAAATTATGTTGTCTGTGACGGTATCATTATCCCTTTTCGCCGTAGTTATGTTGGCCTCTTTAATGGGCACCATTACTCCTTTGGTATTAAACCAACTGAAAATTAATCCGGCCGTGGCATCGGGTCCGTTTATTACCACGACCAATGACATCTTGGGTTATGGCGTTTATTTCCTCATTGTTTATTTCTTATTATAGCCGATGATAGCCGTTATTCAGCGCGCTAGTTCCGCACAGTTGCACATAAAAGGCCAATTACATGCGTCCATCGGCAAAGGATTCGTCATTCTGCTGGGCATTCATGTGGATGACAGCGTGGAAGATGTGACTTATTTAGCCGGAAAAATTCATGGACTACGTATTTTTTCGGATGCCGAAGACAAGATGAATCTTTCCCTCTCGCAAGTCGGCGGAGCCATTTTGTTAGTTAGCCAATTTACCTTGTATGCGGACACCCGCAAAGGAAATCGGCCGAGTTATATGTCAGCAGCCCGACCCGAACAAGCGATTCCATTGTATGAACAAATGATTCAGCAACTTTCCGAAGCGATGGGTGGCCCGATACAAACGGGTGTTTTTGGTGAAGACATGCAAGTTAGTTTATGCAATGATGGACCCGTTACGATTATCATCGATTCTAAAAACCCAGCCTTATGACCTTAGAAGAAGCCCAAAAGCAAGTGGATACTTGGATTCAAACTGTAGGCGTTCGTTATTTTAGCGAATTGACCAACATGGCGATGTTGACCGAAGAGGTAGGTGAAGTGGCGCGCATCATCGCCCGCAGGTATGGGGAACAATCCGAAAAGGAATCCGACAAGCAAAAAGACTTGGGGGATGAGATGGCTGATGTCCTTTTTGTGTTGATTTGTTTGGCGAATCAGACTGGTATAAACCTAACGGAAGCGCTGGAAAAGAACATGCAAAAGAAGTCGATACGCGACGCGGAACGCCACCACAACAATCCTAAACTCAAAAATTAGCCTATTTCGCAGGCGGAATTTGACTTGCTGAAATGCGTTTGCTGATCGATTTCCCTTCTTCCTGGTTTGGAATAAATGGCTTAATCAAAGAAATCATATCGAGTCTCGGATTCAATTCTTGAATCGCTTCGTGACGTACATCGAATTCTGTTTGACCTGATATTTGGGCGTATTCCGCATCCGACAGACCCGCGTGTTGGTTACCGGCGTTACTAAAAGTAGCCAAATGAATTCCGGCTAATTTGCCGCCTTCCCAAGAAACCACTTCGCCACCGTGGGCCTAATTGAATCCAGAAAGGGTAAAGTTTTTATCGTTTAATTTTTGGACATCTTGAAGTGGAAGGCCTAAATACAGCCCTGAATCTGTTTTCCAAGCGGAAGATTCCCCTTGAATAGTTACATCCACGATTTCACCAGAACGGTAATAGACGTAAACTTGTTTAGCCGAATGAGGAAAAACAATTGAACCTTGTAGGGTATCGTCGCCCATTACCCAATTGGTATCTGCAACCACATTTTCTTTCCCGTATTTGGTTTGTAGACCGGCTAAATTAGCACAGGCTAAAACTTCATTTAGGGATTGGGTGGGAACTTCCGTTTGAGGAGATTTGCAAGCGAAAACCGCTGCGATAAGGATCATTAAGCCTACATGTTTCATACTAGAAAGAATATGCTAGGGTCAAATTAACTTGGCGACCCTGATTTTTATACTGATTGAACCGTTGGTACGTTTTGCCTAACAAGTTATTCCCCGATAGACCCAAATTAAGATTTCGCTTGACGAAATAATTAATTTTAAAGTTCAAATCTACAATATCTTCTAATTGAATCAACTGATTTTGCGCAGGATTTAACGCATATAAATCCTTTAAGTAGTAAACATCTGGCGATATAAATAGCTTATTGGATAGTTTCCAGGTATTCGTCCAGCTCACGGTTAAACCGGGTTTATGTGATGCTTGAAAAACGTTGTTCAACAACGAATAGGTAACCTGGTCCACTTTTAAACTGGAAGTAAATGCATTGGAAACGTGCACATTGACTTGGCCGACTAGATTAGCCACTTGAATCTTTTGAATTCCGCCAATATAGAGCACATCGAATTTCGAGATGTCGGTTTGGCTATTCACATAAAGCGGCAAATCCGCATATTCTCCGTAGTTATACTTTATTTCAAAGTCGATATTTTTATTTCCCACGCCCTTGATACCTCCATAGAGATTCCCTACTTGGTTCGTGTTCTTAAAACTATTGGGAATGACCATCCACGGGTTTTCAGCCAAGAATTGTTTCAGGGAATTAAATTGTACATCGCCGCCGATTCCTCCAAATAAATGAATAAAATCAGAAGCACCGAAATCCATTTCAAACTGAGGAAATATACTGGTTTTGGCGAGTCCATTTTCACCTTCTTGTTCTGTCGCCACCAAAATCCCGGCATTTACCCGAATCCGAGAACTCGCATAGGCGAACGTAGGATTTATGCGGTAAAAGGAACGAAGCAAGGGATCGTTGCCCAATGCGGATACATATTCACCATGGATGTAATCTGCATCCAAACGCATTTTTACTTTTTCCGTCAAGTCTTTGGAGTAATAAAGATGCGATTTCGCGATCAATTCAGAAAGTCCTAGCGGATTTTGTAATAGGCCTGCATCTAAGGTTAATTTATAGTCGGAATGAGCATTTTTTCGCGCACTCACAATTTTACCAATTGCATTAAAATAGGTGTAATTCACCCGAATATCCGCCGCCTTCAAATAAGTAGGGATTTCGGTCAACCCATACAAATGATTGATTTGTTGGCTCGCAGAAATACTCCCCTCCCAGAAATTCACTGCGCCTAAATACCGACTAACCAAACGGGCTTGATTTTCACTGCGTGCAGAAAAAGTGCTTTGCACCGGACCTTGCGCGTTTGCATCGTGATTGAGGTAGACGCCAATAAATTTGTTTTCTTTCGGCGTATAACTTGCGTTAAAGTTCAACAACGTATGGCCGTAATTTCCGGCACCTAGCTGGAGCACATTATTGTATTTTTCACCAAAAGCCACTTTTGCGGTATCGCGTGAACGCATGTCTTGTGCTGCTGGGGCTTGGATACTCGGCAACGAATCGTTTGGCCACGAGAGACTTGTAGCTTGCTGTTTCATTTCCTTAATGCTCAAAGGCATTTTAAAGGACTTTAATGGCAGGTATTGACGTTCGGATACCTTCAATTGCCACAGGGACTTCGCACCACCGGGAACCACAATCACCGATTTATCAATGTCCTGCGCGGATGCATGGAAACCGAGTGCTACAGCGGCAATACCAACAAACAAATATGTTATACCCCTCATTTACTTAATTCTTCTAATTTTTTCTTTGCCTGCAGCAAGATGCTTTCATCTGTTATGCTCGACAAAATACTATCTAAAATCACTTTGGCTTGTCGGCCATTTTTCAGCGCAATAAAATTATCGGCCATCTGCAAATAGGCCTTCCCTACCCAAACATCTGATGCATCAAAATAACGGGCACCTTCCTGTCCAAAATATTGCTTGATTAATTCGGTCGAACCTTTAAAATCTCCCGATTGCGACATCGAATTAGCCATAAGAATTAGGGCTTGAGCACCTAAATCGGACGAATCCAGGGAAACCACGCGCACCCAATGCCGTTGGGCATCCTGATTTTTTTGAATCGTCGAATAAACCTGGGCCAGATCAAAATGCAATTGGCTTTTTTGAACAACATCAAAATCAGCCTCCAACACAGGTTCAAACTTACTTAATTGATTCAATTGCTTACATAAGTCAAAAAAAACAGGTCTTGCTTTTGTCTTAACAACTTCATTTCCCTGCGAATCACGAATCAAATCAAGTAAATAAGCGGACGCCAATTCCGGATGTTTTTGTTCCAATTCGATGGAAGCCAAAAGCCATAAAGCTTCCGACTTATTCGTTGATGGCTCAACTTGCTGAACCACGCGCTTTAAATAGGTAATCGAATTGGCCCAATCTTTTGTCTGAAACGTTCCAAATCCCAGCATCCAATTAACCTCAGCCATTTGCGCAAATTTGGGATATTTAGAAACAAATTTAACTAGTTCAGGAACAGCGATTCGGTATTTTCCTGCTTCGAAAATAGACCGACATAAATCAAATAATTCTTCGTCATCCCCTTTTTCATCCCCATTTACGGAGGCATAAATTTGACGTAATTCAAAGATATCCTCATTGCGACCTTCGCGTTTTAATATTTCGCTCGCGCCGATTAAAGCCTCCTTTGCGGTAGAATCCTTCGTGAAATCACGCACTAATCGTTGATAGTCTGCCAATGCCAAAATCCATTGATTCGTCACTTCATAAGTTTCTCCGCGCAGCAACAAGGAAGAACTTAAATACGGGTTAGCAGGATTTGATTGTTGGATAAACCCACTTAACGACGCGATCAATTCCGCAAATACGACTTTATTTTGGGATCTAAAACGGGCCAAATTAGCCAAATAAAGCGCCTCATCATGTTTCGTCGTATTTGTACTTACTTGACTTAATTTTTCATAGACCGCATGTGCTTCTTCGAATCTTCGTTCGTTCATTAACACCTTTGCTTTCCGTTCTAATAAGGAAGTAGTCCCTGTTTGTCCAAGCGCGATTCCTTGATCAAAATAGGCGAGCCCTGCATTAATTTTACCATTCGCAATGGCCGTTTCACCCGCATTTCGAAAATCGTCTACCGTTTTTGAAACCTGTAGTTTATTAGTCAAATAATCCTCAAAATAGATTTGCGCCCGATCGTACATCGTGATGTAGGTAAAGGACTGCGCTAAACTCAAGCGAATGCGTTGGCTTAATTCCGGAGAGCCGGTTGGCTTACTTGTCTCCTCCAACAAAGGCATGTAAATCTTAATCGCATCTGAATTCTTATTGTTTTTGGCCAACATTTCTGCTTGTGCAAAGCGGGCATTCCACGCCATTTCTTGGTTGAGCGGATATTCCAAAGAGCGCTTCAAAAAGGTAATGGCGCGTTTTTGGTCATTGGAAACATAATAGGCCGCCCCCTTTTCATACATCATAAATTGATACAAGGCTTGGAATTTTGACTTGCCCACAGGCGCGTGTAACATAAAATGGGATAGAGCCTTTAAATCGTCCGTTTGTTGAATGGAATACAGCGCTAGATCCACTAACATTTCTGCATGTGTAGGGTTGGTATCTGTCTGTAAGTAACTCGTTACATCCTTTGTGATGCGAGCCCAGTCTTTTTTCGCCTTTAAGATTTCCCACCGACTGTAAAAAGCATTTTCTGCTAAGCGGGCATTGTAGGGAAGCGCTGCGATTTGATCTAATAAGACCAAGCGTTCATCTTGTTTACCTTGTTTAAAATAAATATCAGCGGTTAATTGACTAATTTCCTGACCTATTGAATCTGCGGGTGAGGCAATTGACAACAATACCGGAAGTGCTTTTACGGCTTGATTTGATTGGACGTAGGCAAATGCTCGTTTAAAGTTCAATCTTCGCGTAAACAACGCGGGTGCATGCTGGTATAAAATTTCAAAATTCTTGGCGGACTTGACGTAATTGGCCATTTGAAACTGCTTTTCAGCTAGAATAAACGCAAGTTCAGTTACTTGATATTTTCCGCTTGTGTCCACTAAAATGGGCTCGGCATATTGTTCCAATTCCTCATATTTACCTAATTTGACCAATGCGGAACAAATCCATTGCGGCGCCTCAGCGGTATATGTGGGATCTGCAGCTGCTATTTTGAAATCATCGATGGCCTCGACATAATTCCCTTGCTTATACTGCATGACACCCGCATAATATGCTGCAGGAAGAGCAAATTCTATTTCTGAATCATTTTTTAAATTATTAAAAATAACCAAGGCCTCTGAAAATTGCTTGAGCTGATAATGCGCAATCGCCATGAAATACGCATGTTCCAAATTGGTTTGCGCTGATTGACTTAAATACCGAATCGCACGAACCCAATCGCCCGTTTCGTAGTAAAATCCACCTATATCTTTTTTCAATTGAGCCGTATAGGGACTCTCCGGATGCTCTGAAGCAAAGCGAATCGCCTGCATCTCTGCTTCTGGACGCATCGTGTAGATTGAACACATGGCGATGTAATATTCCACCTGTGTTTTTTCCGCCGTTGACTCTCGGGGTTGTTGCTGCAAATAGCTTAAATACTGAATAAATTCCTCACGCGCCGCGATGAAGTTTTTAGACTGAAAGAATAAATTGGCTTGACGAAATGCTTTAGACGGATCCGCCGGCAAAACGGTTTGTTGGCCCAGACTCACCCACGCAGTAAAAAATAAGAACAGGAATGAAATACCAAAGGCAAAAAAACGTTTTTTCATTCAATGAATAAGGAGTGTTATTAATGATGCAAAATACAATTTTATTTCAACATTGACTTGAGGTAGAAACGGATAATCAACAATATTATTTCCTAATGATACTATTTTCTCTAATTTTGGGAGACCAAATTACGTAATCATATACCACATGCTTCGAATTATACTTTGCCTATTGATTATCTCTCCAGCCTTTGGCCAAGAAGCAGGCCCGCAAACAAATAAACGAATTCCTCCCATCAAAAATGGCGGCTATGTCATCTTCGAAAAAAATGGCCACGGATTAATTGCTACCGTTGAAAATCTCGGGAAAATGGATTTCAAACAAGCGCAAAAAGCCTGTGAAGATTTAACGCAAAATGGATTTGATGATTGGCGCTTGCCTACCAAAGAAGAGTTCGATTTGATTCATCCCAAACTAAACCACAAGAAAATCGGTGGTGGAAGTATTTTTCAATCCGCCTGGTATTGGACTTCTTCCGAAGTAGACAAGGACAATGCCTATACGCACAACCTACAAACAGGATTACAGTCGCCCTACTTTAAGGATTTTAAATGCTTGGTAAAAGCGGTTCGCTCGTTTTAGGCATTACCCCATAGCGTTTCATCTGCATATCCATCACCCGAAACCAGATTGGTGGCACTAAGGCCAACAAAATCATACCCGGATATCCCGTAGGCATTTGCGGTGTGTCATCGTGATGACGCAGGACTTGATATTTACGCGAGGCTTGAAAATGGTGGTCGCTATGTCTGCTCAGTTCAAACAACAACAAACGACCCATGATGTGATTGCTATTCCAAGAATGATGCGGCTTCACGCGCTCAAAACGACCTGATTCCACCCGCTCCCGCGCTAAACCATAATGTTCAATGTAATTAACCGTTTCCAACTGGATGGCCCCAATCAACGCTGCCGCCATGAAGGAATACATGACGAGGATACCGAAATACCATCCAACAAGCGCCAAAAATAGGATTTGTACGATCATAAATAAACTTGTTTGTTTCGGATCAATTCGCCAAGCGCTACGCAAAGTCCCTGGAAACGTCTGAAACCAAAATGCAAAAACCGACTGCTTGTATTTCGCTGAGCTGGGGTCTTCGGGCGTACTCACATGCGTATGATGCCCCTTATTGTGTTCAATATAAAAGTGCATGTACAAACTCGTGAGCAATAAACATTTGGCTAAAAACTGCTCCGCCTTCGTGGTCCGATGCCCTAATTCGTGGGCCAGGTTAATGCCGAAAATGCCAGCCATTAAGCCCATCATGGCGATGCGTCCCAGGCGGTCAGACCACGCCAACTCGTCTTGCATGCTGACAAAAAAGAAATACAAAGTGACAAATTGCAAACCAAAAGCCACA
>CANHKE010000016.1 GCA_947461155.1 Cytophagaceae bacterium
CGAGTGCCACTTGATCTACCAATTGTGGTTTGATATTATTGGTCGATGTCGTCCATACATCCAATGGTGTCGAGGCCGCCGTATTGGACATCAAGTGTACATATTGCGCCAAACGGTTGTAACTCGCCTTCATCGATGAATTTTCACCCACCTTCAAGTTCAACGCGAAACGTGGCTCCCAATTTCCGTAAGTCGCAACCGTCTTATTCGGGTCGATTTCTTTAGGCGCTAAGGTAAATCCGGAAGGATTGTCTATCGACACAGGCACGGCTACCCGCTGGTAATACACCCCATCCGTACTCTTAAAGTCATAGTTTGAATAACGGACACCATATTGTACCGAAACGCGTTCGTTCAATTTCCATTCATGTCCGACATACGCGGAACTTTCAATTCCCGTTTTATTCGACTGGCCAAATTGCCGCTTCTCCCCATTCGAAGAGGCCGTCGCCTTGCCCGGTTTAAATTCATACGAAATAACCTGTCCCCCAAAAGTCAAGGTATTATTCGGATTCACATAGTAAGTAAAATCTGGCTTGAAACTTAGGTTAACGATATTTGAGGTCCACCGAAACGCATCGTTTGGACGTTTGTTATTTAAGTCAGAGTCCAATAAGTAATCGTAGTTACTGTAGAAGGTCGTTGCATTTAAGAATAATTTATTCGAGAATACGTGGTTCCAGCGGGCCGACAACGTACTATTTCCCCAGTTAAAACCAAAACCCGTCCCAAATACGTCACGACCAAAATAACCAGATAGAAAAACCGTATTTTTCGTATTGATATTGTAGTTGACCTTCGCCGTCAAATCGTAAAAACTAAATGCGGCGTCTTTATTATTGCCAGTCAAGAAAGGCTTCGCCAACACATCAATGTAAGAGCGTCGCGCGGCCACAATAAAGGAAGCCTTGTCCTTGACAATAGGTGCTTCGATCGAAATCCGGGAAAAAATAACACCGATTCCCCCATTAACCTCCAGCTGCTTCGCATTTCCCTCCTTCATCTTGACATCCAAAATCGAAGAAGCACGACCGCCATATTGCGAAGGAATACCCCCTTTAAATAATTTAACATCCTTTACTGCATCCGGATTAAAAACCGAGAAAAAACCAAAAAGGTGTGAAGAATTATAAACAGGAGCATCGTCCAACAACACTAAATTTTGATCTACTCCACCCCCGCGCACATTAAAACCCGTCGCACCTTCACCCACCGTAGAAACACCAGGCAACAATTGAATCGCACGAACCAAGTCCACTTCGCCTAGCAAAGCCGGAATTTTACGAATGGATTTGATATCGATTTTATTTACGGACATCTCCAAACTTGTCACATTTTCATCCACCGCCTTCGCCGTAACCCGCACTTCGGCCAACTCATCATTCTGCTCTTTTAGCTCAATGGAAAGCGTTTGATTCTTGCCAGTAAAACTTACTTTTTGCTCCGTTTTAACGAAACCAGCAGATGAAAAAACGAGCGTATATTCACCTGGTGCTAGTGTTAAACTATAAAAACCATAGGTATTTGTGACGTTTCCGACACGCAATTCCTTCACATAAACACTCGCTCCAATAATACCCTCACCATTCGAAGCATCTTTGATGTAGCCACTTAATGTTGCCTTTTGCGCAAATGAAGTGAAACTAAGGAGGACAAATACAAAAATAAAAAGTTGACGAACCGACATAAGTACATTTAATGAACAAAGATAACGCCAAAAAGAGGATTTTGTTTTAAATGCAATTTTATAAGATATAACGGTAACATATTTCCGATTTGTATTTTTAAATCAAATTTTTTGTACATTTAATGCGTTAGCACAAAAACCCACAATGGATTTAAAAATATTTGGAAAAATAATACGCGAAAAAAGAAATAACCTAAACCTCCGGCAAGAAGAATTGAGTGAGAAAAGTGGCGTCGCCATCAAAACCATTCACTCCATCGAACTAGGTAAAGGAAATCCAGCCATCAAAACCATCTTACGCATTTTTGATACCCTTGAACTCGACTTGATTGTCGTTTCAGCCAAAACAACTGCAAATCAATAAATTATGGAACAAGCCATTAGTTTCGAACGGGTCCCTACCCACATTTTTGACGATTCAGAAAAAGCCTCAAAGGCTGTTGCACATGAGATTGGCGCGCTGATCCGACAACACAATCAAGAGCATAAGCCCACCATCCTGGGATTAGCCACGGGCTCATCACCGAAGAAGGTTTATCAAGAATTAATTCGACTACACAAGGAAGAAGGTTTAAGTTTCAAGAACGTCCACACGTTCAATCTCGATGAATACTACCCCATGGAACCCGATTCCGTGCAAAGCTATACCCGCTTCATGAAAGAGCAACTCTTCGATCAGGTTGACATACCGGTAACAAATTACCACATTCCTGACGGAACCCTTGCCTACGAAAAAATACCTGAATTTTGCCGCGACTACGAAGACAAAATTGAAAAACTTGGCGGATTCGATTTCTATTTACTAGGCATCGGTCGGAATGGGCATATTGGATTCAATGAACCGGGCTCGATCATCAACTCGAAAACACGTTTAATGACGCTCGACATCCTCACTAAAATCGATGCAGCCATTGACTTTGGCGGATTAGAGAAAGTACCTAAGAAAGCAATCACCCTAGGGATCGATAAAATCATGCATGCCAAACGCATTGTGTTGCTGGCTTGGGGAGAACACAAAGCTGAAAGTGTTGCACGCGCCGTGGAAGGACCCGTCACCTCAGATATCCCTGCTTCCTATTTGCAGCAGCACCCGAACACGACCTTCGTTCTGGACGAAACCGCAGCATCCTTATTAACGCGGATCAAAACGCCATGGGTGGTGGATTCCGTTACCTGGGATCGCAACATGATCAAAAAGGCCGTAACCCATCTGTCCTTGGCGCTGAACAAACCCGTTCTTAAACTGACAACCAAAGATTACAACGAACATGGCATGTCCGAATTACTATCGCTGTACGGACAGTCGCATGATATCAACATTGAAGTTTTTAATTACCTACAACACACCATCACCGGTTGGCCCGGCGGAAAACCAAACGCCGATGACACGCACCGTCCGGAACGCACTTTCCCAGCACGCAAAAAGGTGATTATTTTCAGCCCCCACCCCGATGACGACATCATCTCCATGGGAGGAACTTTTCAGCGTTTGCACGACCAAGGCCATGATGTCCATGTGGTCTACCAGACCTCCGGCAACATTGCCGTTGCCGACGATGAAGCGTTGCGTTTTGCGGAATTCGTTATTGACTTCAACGAAAAATTTGAAAGCAGCAATGCGAAGGCCAATAAAATCTACAAAGAAGCGGTTAAATTCCTCAAAGGAAAACGCGATTCAGAAATTGACATTCCATCTGTCCGCGAAATCAAAGGACTTATCCGTCAAGGCGAAGCGAAAAACACCTGCCGCTTCGTAGGCATCAAAAAAGAGAATGCACATTTTCTTAACATGCCTTTCTATGAATCAGGCACCATCCGCAAAAAACCCTTAACGGATCCCGATATTCAATTGATCATGGATATCATCGAGGAGGTGCAACCGCATCAAATCTATGCAGCGGGTGATTTGGCGGATCCACATGGTACGCATAAAGTATGTTTAGACGCCATTTTTGAGGCGATAACCCGCTTGAAACACCGCGAATACATGAAAAATTGTTGGGTCTGGTTATACAAAGGTGCCTGGGCTGAATGGGATATCGATCAAATCGAAATGGCTGTTCCGATGTCACCCGACCAAGTATTTAAAAAACGTATGGGTATTTTCAAGCACCAATCCCAAAAAGACGGTGTCGTATTCCAAGGGGAAGATTCACGTGAATTTTGGCAACGTGCCGAAGAACGAAACCGCGGAACGGCTGAATTATACAATAAATTAGGCCTCGCAGAATACGAAGCCATTGAAGCCTTTGTTCGCTGGCGTTTCTAAACCAGCGCCTCAAATAATATCTCGGCGGTATGCTTCGCGTGGCGTTGCGTACCGTCGTGAATTTGATGTCGGCAACTCGTCCCAGACGCCACAATTTCCACGTCTGGCCCCTGCGCACGCACCGTAGGAAATAAAACTAACTCCCCGATTTGCATGGACAAATCATAGTGCTCTTTTTCATACCCAAACGAACCTGCCATCCCGCAACATCCCGAAGGAATTAATTGCACCTCAAAATTCGCTGGCAATGACAAGGCTTTCTTCGCGGCCACCAACGAGCTCATGGATTTTTGTTGGCAATGTCCATGCAACTTCAACAAGCGTTTATCTGCTTTAAATAATGTTCTGTCGATCCGTTTGGCATCTGCCTCCCGCGCAATAAATTCCTCTAATAAGAGCACATTTTTGCTTAACTCTTGTGCTTTTGCCAACCAAGCATCTGAAACCAAATCTGGATATTCATCCCGGAAAGTTAAAATTGCCGACGGCTCAATACCTACTAACGGGATATCATCCGTAACCAACGCCGACCATAATTCCACATTTCCTTGCGCTAATTTGCGCGCCTCGTCCAGCATGCCTTTGGACAAAAACGAGCGACCCGAAATCGGATGCGCCAATGTCCTCACCTCATAACCCAAGGCCTCTAATAGGAGAACCGCCTTGCGACCTACTTCTGCATCATTGAAATTCGTAAACTCATCCACAAACAAGTAAACGGCCTTGTCTGAAACAATTGACTTACGCCCTTTCAACCAAGACCACAGCGTTTGCTTCGCTAGTAGCGGCATGGTGCGATCTGGATGAAAACCAACTAGCTGATTGGATATACGACGCAAAAATGGCGTACCCATCACCCAATTATATAAAGCAGGGACATAAGATGCGATTGAAGAAATTGAAGCGAAATGACCTACCAACCAGCTGCGCAAAGGCGTGCCATTTTCTTTCTGGTATTGGTATAAAAATTCCATCTTAAGTTTGGCCACGTCCACGTTGGATGGACATTCGGCCTTGCAACCCTTACAAGCCAAACACAAATCCATGACCTCTTTAATCTCTTGATGATTAAAGCGATTGGGTTGCGTGGAACGTGTTAAAAACTCCCGCAGAATGTTTGCGCGAGCCCGTGTGGTCTCTTTCTCATTTCGTGTAGCCATAAATGACGGACACATCGTACCTCCTGAAACAGGCGTTTTCCGACAATCCCCCGAACCGTTGCATTGCTCCGCATGTTGCAATACATCTTGATCTTTATACCGAAACGCTGTATGAAACACTGGGGTTTGTTGGCCCGCTTCATAGCGCAAAAACGTATCCATCGGCGGCGTATCCACAATTTTATTCGGATTAAAAATTCCTTTCGGATCCCACCACGATTTCAACTCGCGCATGAGTTGGTAATTCGCCTCACCCACCATCCAAGGAATAAATTCGCCGCGTAAACGGCCATCTCCATGTTCTCCAGAAAGTGAACCTTGGTATTTTTTTACCAAACGCGCAATCTCTTCGGCGATATGTCGGAACTGCTTATGCCCTTCTTCCGTCTTCAAATTGATGATTGGACGCAAATGCAATTCCCCTGAACCCGCATGCGCATAATGCACACAGTATAAATTATTAGCCGTTAGTATCTCGTTAAATTCTGCGATAAAAGCAGGTAAATCATTGACATCTACGGCAGTATCCTCAATCACGGCAACGGCTTTTTCGTCTCCTGGTAAATTGGAAAGCAACCCAAGACCAGCCTTACGTAAATCCCAAACCTTCTTAACATCACTCCCTGTCACATACGGAAAATGATAGCCCAAACCGGCTGCCCGCATCGCTTTCTCCACTTCCTGCGCTTGCTGCGCGAGTGAATCGGCGTCTGCTGCGCGTAATTCGACCACCAAAATTGCCCCTGGATCACCTTGAACAAAGAATCGATTTTGGCTTTGTTCGGCATTGGCTTTGGTACATTCCAAAATATAGTGATCCATCAATTCGGAGGCAGATGGGTCAAATTGCAAAGCAATCAAATTCGCCCGCAAGGCTTCATCGATGGTATTGAAATGCGCACAAACCAAACCCAAGTGCGCGGGAGGCAGGGCATCTACATGTAATTTTATACGGGTCGCAAAACACAAGGTACCCTCGGATCCTGCGAGTAGATGACAAAAATTAAAACGCGGTTTTCCTTCAACAAACGAACTCGAATTCAAGAGCATGTCGACCGCATATCCCGTATTCCGACGTTTGATACTTGGCTTAGGGAACTCGTTTTGAATATTTTTCTGATTTTCGGGATTCGTAAGCGCCGCTAAGGTTTGCGTGTAAATCGTATGCAAACGACTACCCTCCGTTAATCCTTTGACCGTTTCAAACGGATCCTCTTCCTCAAATGTTACAAAGGTTCCATCGGAAAGGTAACCTTCCACGGCCAGCACATGATCGCGGGTCGAACCATAGACAACCGAATTAGAACCGCAGGAATTATTGCCGACCATCCCACCGATCATCGCACGATTTGCCGTAGATGTTTCGGGTCCGAAAAACAAACCGTGTTTCTTTAATTCCACATTCAACACATCCCGAACGACACCAGGTTCCACCCAAACGTAGGATTCTTCCTTATTTATCTCGAGAATTTGATTGAAAAATTTAGACACGTCCACGACTAATCCAGAACCTACCACTTGGCCAGCTAAGGAAGTACCGGCAGTACGCGGAATCAATGGGATTTGATGAGCATCCGCAAAAGCAATCAAGGTTTGAATATCTGCTTGCGTTTCGGGAATCGCTACGCCAAGCGGCATCTCGCGATACGCAGAGGCATCAGTCGCATACAAGGTCTTCATCACGGTATCCGTAAATAGGCTTCCTTGTAATTTTCCCGATAAGTCTGCTAAGACAGACGCTACTTCCTGCTTGATCATGTGAACCCGAAATTAAATCGTAAGCTGCAATTTACGCAAACGTGTCATGAGTAACAATTGTGCGAGGATATAAGTGCCCATCACCCAGAAAGAATTCCCAGGAATAACATAATAAAACTTAGCTATAGCCAATAAACTGTCCGAAATCACAAATAACAAAGCCCCCCAAAAGAGCGCTTGGTCCCGTAATTTCGTGGCAAAATACAACATCGTTCCAAGTGCAAATGCGTAGACCACAACGGGAATACGAAGCGCAGCACCCACGTGCGGCCACAGAAAAGTCAACAAGCCACAGACATATAGCCCGATCAACAAAATACTCCAATGCCAAAACCGACTTGACCGCTGATGGAATAAACGGATATATGCGAATTGCATAATTAGAAAACTCCCTAAGCCCAATTGGAAAAAGAGGGGATCATCGCCCGGCAGCATCAAGAAAACATCCCCAAGCCAGGCAAAAAATAAAACAAAAAGTAGGGATTTGGATTCTAGGCCAACAAACCCGGCCAATAAAATCATTAATAACGGCTTTGTCAGGTACCGCAAATCTGGATAAACCCATGGTGCGAGAAGCTCCATGAAAGCATCCACATAAAATAATCGTATGCACCATTCCGAGAGCCGCATGTTATTCATCTAGGTATTTACCCCCACAGATTTCTTTTTCGATAATGAAATTCGGCCGACTCTTTGATTGGAAGAAAATACGCAAAATATATTCTCCTAGAACCCCAATTGCCATTAATTGAATTCCTCCAAATAAGATGATCACAAATAATAAGGCCGTAAATCCTTCAATAACTTGATCGAAAAACATTTTTTTGACGATGACAGATATCAAATAAAGGACGGATGAAATGATTGCAAATCCACCTAAGGATGTAACAAACTTGATCGGAAATTCACTGAAATTATATATGCCATTCAACGCGAGTTGAACGAGTTTACTGAACGAGTATTTTGAATCGCCCGAAGCGCGTTCTTGCCGATCATACGCGATCCCAATTTGCTTGAACCCAATCCAGGTGCGCATGCCCCGAATGAAACGACTTTCCTCAGGCATTTTGTTGAGAACATTGACAACGCGCCGTGACATAAAGGAGAAATCACCACTGTCCAACGGAATTTCGATGTTGGCTATTTTCTTTAAAATCCGATAAAAAATAAAATAGGCAAATCGCTTATAAAATACTTCTTTCCGTTTTTCACGAACAGCATAAACAACATCAAATCCTTCTTGAAATTTAGCGTAGAAAGATTCCAACAATTCAGGAGGGTCTTGCAAATCACCATCCAACACAAAAACACCTTCGGTTCCACGCGCAACGGATAGACCGGCGGTTAGCGCCAACTGGTGACCGTGATTGCGTGAGAGAAGCACGATATGAAATCGAGGATCTGTCAAAGCTAATTGTTGCAACATCGTGCGTGAATTATCTCGACTACCATCATCGACTAACACCGCCTCCAAGGCAATTGGAGATTGATCCATAATTTTTACAATCCGGTCTACTAGCATCGGAAGATTACTTTCTTCGTTGTAGACAGGAATGACAAATGAAACTTGGGGTGTCGAAATGGGCATAAATTAATAGCGGTATTTACCTTGGTTAAAATCAAAAATCAGGATTTGCTCCCCATTTTTTCGCTTTAAAATTACGGAATCTTTTCGCAGCGTATCGATTCGTTGGACAAATTTATCAGCTGGTGATAAATACAAATTAACGAGTTGGGCGTCAGCCACACTATAAGTACCTCCTGCCAAATGTTTCGAATTCAAAAAATTGGTCACATGCGAAGGATAGAGTACCGTATCTCCTACCGCATATTGAGCTTGTAATTTCTCGGCAATCAGGATATAGGGGTTGGGAATACGATTCACGGATGCCGTGTATTTTTGCGGTTTATCCTGATACACGGGCAGAAAGGCAAAAACCAAAAAATAAGCTTGAATAAAAACAAATAATCCCGCGACGAATCGAATCCAAATTGGTTTTTGGAAAACGTATTCCATAAAACCGACCGAAATAAAGATTCCGAAAGGCAAACCGAAACTCGCGTAGCGAATGAAATAACCCGTCGTAGTTCCCGCATTAATCGCTGTTCCAATTAACACGCATATGGGTAATAAGATTTGAATCAAGCCAAAAATATACACACGGCGCTTGTCTGACGGCATTGATTTGAGCCAGGAATACAGGCCGTATCCGAAGCAAACCAAGGCGACTCCTCCGAATCGATACCCTTGTTTCGCATATAAATCATTCGTCCAGAAAAATAAATCGGACAAAATCATGACGGTACGTTTCAGCAAGTTACCAAACGTTGCCGCTTCAATCCAACCAGGAATGGGACCATTTGCGTTCAAATAGGCCAAATACTGGGCACCTGCATCGGCTTGATAAGCCAGAAAATAACGTCCAGGTCCTAAGGTCATCCAGCTAAGAAAAGGAATGAGTATGATGACCGCTCCCAAAATCAGTTTGGTCCAAATTTCTTTTGAACGTGCGTTGAAAAGCAAATAGATTCCTTGGCCGATCAGCACAAGCGCAGTTAAATACGTAGAAAACAGCGCAAAAATGCTAGTTAATATCCAGCCAAACCAGTCTTTTGATTTTACCCCCTGATCGCCTTTGGGAAATAGTATTTTCCAATAAAAGAAGTTAGACGCGGTGGCAAAAAACATCGAAGTCGCATAATTACGGGCTTGTTGGCTATATACCACAAAGAATGGTTCAATCACCGCAAAGGCAAGCAGTGCGATTTGCCAGGTAATTTTGGGATAAATTTTACGTGACCAGTAAAACATTAACCAAACGGTCAGCATATTAAAGACAACGGAAACACTACGAACAATTCCGTCGCCTTTCCCGAAAATAAACGCGAACAGTTTGAGCAACATGTCGTGGACGAGGCTATTTCCGCTAACATCGCCGCGGGCATCGGCATCTAGCCAGGATTCGATACCGCGAGGTGCCCAAAAATCGGCTGGGGTAAACGTTTTTCCGGGTTGCATCATGTCATACATGCCGCCGATATTTGTATTCCCGACCGCAATCATCATGCTTTGCTTTTCGTCACCGAATAGGCTGAATGACCCGATGTGGTATAACCGCAAAACGAATCCGAGTATCATCAGACCAAAAAAAGCTGAAACAAGAATCGTTTTATTTCCCATAAACATGGATAGCTAGTTAAACACAAAAATCACTTAACTAGGTAGCTAAGTGATTTTTGTGCGTTAATTATTCGTTTGAATTACGATCCACATGCTTCACATGCCTCTGGATTATCCAATGAACAGGTCATGTCAGCTTTGTTTTGCGCTTCATCTGTAGAGAAAGAAGCGGCCGCTTGTGCTGCGTGGGCAGCGTATTGCAACTCAGTCTCTTTCACATCATTTGTTTGCTCAATCGCAACTTCTGCTTGTTTTTCAATCGTAAACTTAATCGCATCAGCAGCAGCTTTCGTACGTAAGTAATACATACCTGTCTTCAAACCTAGCTTCCATGCATGGAAGTGCATCGATGTTAATTTACCAAAGTTGACATCCTGAATGTGAATATTCAAACTTTGTGATTGGCAGATGTAAGCGCCACGGTCTGCGGCCATCTCCAAGATTGTTTTTTGCTTGATTTCCCAAACTGTCTTGTAAAGTTCCTTTAAGTCTTGTGGAATTTCTGGAATGCTTTGAACAGATCCGTTGGCAGAGATCAACTTATTTTTCATTGACTCGTTCCAAAGATTCAATTTGATCAAATCTTTCAACAAGTGTTTGTTGACAATCGCAAATTCTCCTGACAATACACGACGTGCATAAATGTTAGAGGTATATGGCTCAAAACACTCATTGTTTCCAAGGATTTGGCTTGTAGAGGCTGTTGGCATTGGGGCAACTAACAAGGAGTTACGTACACCATTTTCAACTACATCGCGGCGCAATGTTTCCCAATCCCAGTTTCCTGAGCTTGGCGTAACATTCCACATATCAAATTGGAACACACCTTTTGAAATTGGAGAACCTTCCCAAGTTGAGTAAGGGCCTTCTACTTTCGCTAATTCCATTGACGTCTCCATCGCGGCGAAGTAGATTGTTTCGAAGATATCTTTATTCAGTTGTTGCGCTTCTTCGGACTCGAACGGCATACGCAACATGATGAACACATCAGCTAAACCTTGAACGCCTAAACCGATTGGACGGTGACGTAGGTTTGAATTACGTGCTTCTGGTACTGGGTAGTAGTTGACATCAATTACTTTATTCAAGTTGCGCGTCGCTACTTTCGTTACCTCGTAAAGTCGTTGGTGATCAAATGCCGTCACACCTGACTCAGTTGTACGCACAAATTTAGGTAAGGCTAATGAAGCCAAATTACACACGGCTACTTCATCCTTCGATGTGTACTCCATAATCTCCGTACATAGGTTCGAAGACTTGATGGTTCCTAAGTTCTTTTGGTTAGACTTATTGTTCGCGTGATCTTTGTACAACATGTATGGTGTACCTGTCTCTGTTTGCGACTCTAACACTTTGAACCAAAGTTCTTGTGCTTTC
>CANHKE010000017.1 GCA_947461155.1 Cytophagaceae bacterium
AATTGAGTTTGATTATTCGTGTGTCCACGGAGTTTTGGCAGCGAAAGAGGCGGGTTATGAGACGATTATGATTAACTCGAATCCGGAGACTGTGTCGACCGACTTTGATATTGCCGATAAATTATATTTTGAGCCTGTATTTTGGGAGCATGTGTATGACATCATCCAGCATGAAAAACCAGAAGGGGTAATTGTACAGTTGGGTGGTCAAACGGCCTTGAAATTAGCGGAGAAATTATCGAAGTATGGGATTAAGATTTTAGGTACTTCGTATGAGGCACTTGATTTGGCGGAAGATCGCGGCGCGTTCTCGAGCTTATTGAAAGACTTAGGCATTCCATATCCGAAATTTGGCGTGTGTGAAGATGCGGATAATGCGGTGGCTTTAGGTCGCGAATTGGGATATCCGTTGTTGGTTCGTCCGTCGTATGTATTGGGTGGTCAGTCGATGAAGATTGTCATCAACGAGCAGGAATTGGAGCAACATGTGGTCGACATTTTACGCGATATTCCGGGCAATAAAATTTTATTGGATCACTTCTTGGAGAACGCGATTGAAGCGGAGGCGGATGCGATTTGCGATGGGGAAGATGTGTACATCATTGGTATGATGGAGCATATTGAACCAGCTGGTATTCACTCAGGTGATTCACACTCGGTATTGCCTCCATTTGATTTGTCTGAAAATGTCATGAAGCAAATCGAGGATCACACGCGTAAAATTGCTGTGGCACTGAAGACCAAAGGCTTATTGAATATTCAGTTTGCGGTCAAAGACGAAGTGGTGTACATTATTGAAGCGAATCCACGTGCCTCACGGACGGTACCATTTATTTGCAAGGCGTACCAAGAGCCGTATGTGAATTATGCGACAAAGGTGATGTTAGGAGATAAGAAGGTGAAAGACTTTAATTTCAAGCCGGTGAAAAAGGGATTTGCGATCAAGATTCCGGTATTTTCGTTCTCTAAATTCCCGAATGTGAATATGGAATTGGGGCCTGAGATGAAGTCAACGGGTGAGGCGATTTATTTCATTGATGATTTGAAAGATGATTTCTTCCGTAAGGTTTATGGAGAGCGAAATTTATATCTAAGCAGATAAGATGTTAAAACTTATTGCCCTTATTTTAGTTTTTATCTACGTGGTGATGCCCTTGCTTCGTTTTTTGATGAAGGCATTTGTCATTACGCAGGTGCATAAAAAGATGTCGGAGCAAGAAATTCGCTCGAAGCAGCATGCGGCTAAGTCTCGCAAAGAAGGTACGATAGATGTCGATTATGTGCCGCCGAAAACGAAGGCGAAATCGGATGATGTCGCAGGTGATTATGTTCCTTATGAAGAAGTAAAAGATTAATATGGTTAAGCGTATATTTCTTTATTTCATGTTATTTGTTTGTCTTTTAACGAAGGATGGAATTTCGTACGCCTTTGATAAATTGAAAGAGAATTCAGAAATTTCATTCCTCAATAATGTGGAGTGGGAAGATTCCGCGGAAGAAGAAGGCTCAACGGAAGACTGGCTGAATCATTCCTCTTTTGTCGACTTAGTTCCTCAAAAACCTTTTGAAAAATTAGTAAATCCCTCATTCCCTGATCGGAATGTGTCTAAGTTACAAGTGCTCCTTGAGCTGGTGAGTCCCCCACCCCGCATCGCGTAATTACGCGTGCAAATTTGAAACAAAATCAGAATAATTTCTTGTCACGTATGCTTTTTAAGTATACACACTAAACGGTATGAAAATATACGCCTCTGCGTCTATGTTTATCTGTATGGTTTTTTATGGGATGGCTCAGGGAAAGCACTATAAAAACCAGATAAATAGGACATTGAAAGAAAACAACTTGATTGAAAAACGGGTGGAAATAAACGAAACGAAATCTAATAATCAAACCCCGAAGTATCGAGTTAACAAACCTAATATTGATTGGGTGGATACATTTAAAACGCAAACTCCTTCCTACAAACAACATGGAGGAAGCCCAAACTAAGTAGATATGAAAAAATACCTATTCGGATTATTGCTTTTGACCGCCTGCACGGCCAAAAAAGAGGAGACTCAGGAAATCCAAACCTTGGAGGTTTCCTCGCCTATTTCAGTAGATACGACAATCCAGCAAGAATTTGTGGCGGATATTCACGCTGTTCAGAATGTCGAGATTCGCGCACGGGTCAAAGGATACCTCGATCGCATTCTGGTGGATGAAGGTAAGCAGGTCAAAAAAGGCCAAATCATGTTTACGATAAATAGTCAAGAATATGTGGCTGATCTAGCCCGAGCAAAAGCTGTTTTAAGCCAGGCTTCAGCCGAACTGAAGGCAGAAGATTTGACATTGGTGAATACACGTTTGCTGGTGGACAAGAATGTCATTTCAAAAAACCAATTAGCGATCTCGCTCGCGAAAGTAGATGGATTAAAAGCCAAGCGCGAGGAGGCTTTAGCGCATGTACGTGCCGCCGAATTAAAGGTGGAGCACTCGAATATCCGCGCACCATTCGACGGTATCGTGGACCGTTTGCCTTTTAAACGAGGTAGCTTGGTCGATGAAGGAACGTTGCTGACAACACTTTCAGATAACCACAATGTATATGCTTATTTCAATGTATCTGAACAAGAATATTTGGCATTTAGTGAGCAGGGTGGTGTGAATAAATCAGCGACTGTGGAACTGGTTCTGGCCAATGGAGAGACCTATCCGGAAAAGGGTTTGGTCGAAACCATTGAAGGAGAGTTCGATAAAAATACGGGAAATATTGCCTTCCGTGCCCGCTTCTCGAATCCAGATAAGCTCTTGCGCCATGGGGCATCGGGTAAAGTGCAATTGCCAAAAAAAGTAAATGGCTATTGGGCAATTCCGCAAAAATCCGTCTTCGAGATTCAAGAAAAAAGCTACGTGTTTGTTAAATCACCATCGGGTGAAGTCAAGATGAAAAGCATCGTTCCTGACTTGCGAATACCTCATTTTTACTTGGTTAAATCTGGTTTTTCAGCGAAAGATACCGTGTTAATTGAAGGGATTCAATTAGTGAAGCAAGGTCAAAAAATCAAGTCGACCTTCAAGCCGATGCGCCAGTTATTAACCGACTATAAAGCAATTTAAGATGGTCCAACAATTCATAACTCGACCGGTATTGTCGATCGTTGTATCGATCTTTATCGTGATTTTAGGGGTTATTGCGATGCAGCAATTGCCCATTACGCAGTTTCCAGATATCGTTCCGCCAGCTGTAACGGTTACCACGAAGTATACCGGAGCGAATGCAGAAGTATGTGCTAAGGCCGTGGTGACTCCGCTGGAGCGGGCGATCAACGGCGTAGCCGGAATGACTTATATGACTTCGGTTTCTGGTAACGATGGAACGAGTATTATTCAGGTGTATTTTGAGGTGGGGACAGATCCCGATGTGGCAGCGGTCAATGTGCAAACGCGTGTTCAAACGGTACTGGATGAATTGCCTGAAGAGGTAATTAAAGCTGGTGTGATTACCGAAAAAGAGGTTAATAGTATGCTCTTGTACGTGAATCTATTGAGTGAAGATTCCGACATCGACGAGAAGTTTATTTACAATTTTGCGGACATTAATGTGCTTCCTGAATTGAAACGGATCGATGGGGTCGGTTTTGCGGACATCATGGGCCAGCGTGAATATGCAATGCGTATTTGGTTGCATCCGGATCGCTTATTTGCTTATAAGCTTTCCGCGGAAGATGTCATTCAAGCGATGCGCAATCAAAATGTGGAAGCGGCTCCCGGGAAAATTGGGGAAAGTTCAGGCAAACATCCACAAGCTTTGCAATACGTCATGCGCTATACCGGGAAATTTACCCAAGTGGCTGAATATGAAAATTTAGTCATTAAGGCGACAGAGACGGGCCAAATATTACGCTTGAAAGATTTGGCAGATGTGGAATTTGGGTCCTTGGATTATGATGTGCTTTCAAAGGAAAATGGCCGACCGTCCGCTGCGATTTTATTAAAGCAGCGACCAGGTTCAAACGCGGCGGAAGTCATTGACAATGTGAAAAAACGTTTGGCAGAATTGAAAACGACAACCTTCCCGCCGGGCATGGGTTTTACGATTTCTTATGACGTTTCCCGTTTCTTGGATGCTTCAATTCATGAGGTAATTAAGACCTTATTGGAGGCCTTTTTACTCGTGGCTTTGGTCGTATTTATTTTCTTGCAAGATTGGCGCGCGACCCTCGTACCAATTATCGCGGTGCCCGTTTCACTCGTGGGAACGTTTACTTTTATGCTTGCCTTCGGGTTTTCGATTAACTTATTGACCTTGTTCTCCTTGGTATTAGCCATCGGAATTGTGGTCGATAATGCGATTGTCGTCGTCGAGGCCGTTCATGCCAAAATGGAGGAAAAAGATATGCCTGTGTTAGCTGCCACGCAAGAAGCGATGCAGGAAATTTCCGGAGCGATTTTAGCGATTACCTTGGTGATGGGCGCGGTGTTTGTGCCGGTAGCATTTTTGTCGGGACCAATTGGGGTGTTTTTCCGACAGTTCTCTGTAACGATGGCGATATCCATTGCATTATCTGGTTTGACAGCTTTGACTTTGACTCCCGCACTTTGCGTGTTATTATTGAAAAAACCGGAACACAACCAAAAGAATTGGTTAGGGAAATTCTTTCATGCATTTAACCAACGATATGATCAAATCGCTCAAAAGTATTTGGTTTGGGTAGGGGCGTTAATTAGTAAACGAATGTTGATGTGGTTGATCTTGCTAGGATCTGTCGCAGGCACCGTGGTTTTATCAGGAATTGTACCGAGTGGATTTATTCCGTCAGAGGATCAAGGAACTTTATATGTGAACGCAACTACTCCGGCAGGGGCAACGTTAGAGCGGACGGAAGGGGTAATGGATCAGGTGTTTAAGTCGATCAAAGGCGTCGATGCGATTGAGTCCTTTTCGACTTTAGCCGGTTTTAGTTTATTAACCGATGGTTCAGGCGCTTCATATGGAACGGGAATTATCACCTTGAAACCTTGGGAGGAACGCAAGGAGACCGTGGATGAATTGACGGAAATCATTCGGGCGAAAACAAATGGCATCAAGGATGCGAGCATTCAATTTTTTCCACCTCCGGCTGTTCCGGGATTTGGAAATGCCTCTGGTTTTGAATTTCGGATTCAAGATCGAACCGGTACCGGTGATTTACAGAAGTTGGCATCCGTTTCCAATGACTTCGCCAAGAAACTCAATGAAGTTCCTGAGATTCAGAATACCTTCTCAAGTTTTGACCCAAGTTTCCCGCAATACATGCTGGAAGTGGATCAGGAGGCTGCTGCTCAAAAAGGCGTACATGTTTTGCCAGCCATGGATAACCTGCAAACCTTGCTGGGTAGCTTCTATGCTACGAATTTCATTCGCTTTGGTCAGATGTACAAAGTGATGGTGCAAGTGGACCCGCGTTACCGCGCGCATCCCGAAGATGTGTTGAAGTTTTATGCGAAAAATAAAGCAGGCGAAATGGTTCCCTATTCTTCTTTTGTGAAGATGAAACGGGTATATGGTCCCGAGCAATTTACGCGGTACAACATGTTTACCTCGGCGATGGTAAATGGCGAACCAGCGCCAGGTTTTAGTTCCGGAGCTGTGTTGGATATTATTCGTGCGCAGGCTTTGAAAAGCCTTCCGCGCGGATATACACTCGAATGGTCCGGCATGACGCGCGAGGAAGATCTAGCTGGGAATCAGGCGATTTTCATTTTTGCAATCTGTTTATTGTTCGTTTACCTTTTGTTAGCGGCACAATATGAATCCTTCTTGTTGCCGTTCCCTGTATTGCTTTTCCTGCCGATGGGGGCGATGGGAACCTATGCGTTCTTGTATCTTTTTGGTTTGCAGAACAATATTTATGCGCAAGTAGCATTGGTGATGTTGATTGGTTTATTAGGGAAGAACGCGATCTTGATTGTCGAGTTTGCAATCGCGAAACAAAAGGAAGGCGCATCGATTATCGAAGCTGCCAAAGATGGGGCCTTCTCGCGTTTGCGTCCAATTTTGATGACTTCATTTGCATTTGTTGCGGGCTTAATTCCGCTGATGATTGCTTCGGGCGCTGGGGCGATTGGAAATCGGACGATTGGTACAGCCTCTGCTGGTGGGATGATTTTAGGGACAATAGGTGGTTTATTAGTTATTCCGGGATTGTATGTGGTGTTCGCGACACTCTCGGCTAAATGGTCTAAAAATGAAAAATAGGATTTTGATATTGATGTTGGGGTTGGGGTTGGGTTCGTGCCAACAAGCCATTTTGCGGGATCAAAAACGTGTGGATGCTGATTTAGAGACATACCGACAGCCAAATGAGTCGGCTTCTGTTTCAGATGTACAGGCTTGCTGGAAGCGGGATAGTTTATTGGTCCAATTAATTGATTCAGTATTGGTTCGAAGTAATGATATTAAAATTGGATTTCTGCAGATGGCTTTGTCTCGGGCGGATTTTGCGTACCAGCGGGGTGTTCGAAAGCCAACAGTATCGGGTGTGATTCAGCCGAGTTTGAGGCGATTTGGCAAGTATACCATGGATGGGGTCGGAAATTACGATACGCAGTTTTCGACGAATATTACGAAGGATCAAATCATTCCAGAAAACTTGCCAGACTTACAAGTGGGCATTCAGTCAAGTTGGGAATGGGATATTTGGGGGAAATTGGCGAAACGTAAAAAGGCAAGTGCCTTGCGGTATTTGGCGACGGAGTCGGGCCAGCAGTGGCTGATTACTTCCCTGGTGGCGGATGTGGCCGGCGCGTATGGCCAATTGGTTGCCTTGGATCAAGAATTGGATATTTTAAAAACCAATATTGCGATTCAGCGGAAAGCATTTGAATTGGTACAGGTGCAGAAAGAAGCGGGGGTCGTGAATGAATCTGCAGTACAGCAGCTGGAGGCACAGTTACTTAATTCGCGCGCACAAGAAGGAGATGTCTTGCAGCAAATAACGGTATTGGAAAATCAGATTCGTTATTATTTAAATAAACCGGGTTCAAAAATTAATCGGACTCCTTATCCCTTTCAGTGTTCGTTAGATAGTAGTTTGTTTGCACATGTGCAAATTGATCAGTTAGAGAGACGCCCCGACATTCGTGCGGCGAAATTATCACTATCTGCTGCATTCGAGACCAAAGAAAGCGCCAAATTAGCCCTGAAACCTTCGGTCGTTTTATCTGGAATTTTGGGGGTTCAGGGATTTCAGCCAGCTTATCTGTTCCAATTGCCCGCCTCGATGGCTTACCAATTATTGGGTGGCATCACCATGCCTTGGCTAAATCGTTCAGCCATTACTTCAGACATTTTGCGCGCAGATGCGCAATGGAAGGCGCAGGATTTGGGGTATCAAAATGCATTGATTCAGGGATATTTGGAATGGGATACGCAAGTGAAATCACTGGGGTTTTTGCAACGCCAAAGTCAATTGAAAGAGCGGGAGGTATTGCTCACAAAAGGGGCTATTAATACGGTGGGTACGCTATTTTTGACGGCTAATGCGAGTTATTTGGAAGTGCTAACTGCGCAGCAAAATGCACTGCGATCCGAACTTGAATTATTGGAAATTTCCCGCAAACGCTGGACGCATGCCATTCAATTGTATCGCGTATTAGGAGGTGGCTGGTAAAACAAGCGATTCAATCACCCGCGGAAAATCACGGTGCTCGAGCACTTGACCTTTCTTCGCCACATCTTCCGGCGTGTCGCTCGGTAACACGGGAAAGGAACTCTGGAAGATGATGGCGCCCTCGTCATAATGTTCGTTTACATAGTGAATGGTGATGCCGGATGCTGTTTCGCCGGCAGCGACAACCGCCTCGTGCACAAAATGGCCATACATGCCTTTGCCGCCAAATTTGGGTAATAAGGCCGGATGTAAATTGATGATTCTTTGTGGATATGCCTGAACAAATTCAGAGGGGATCAGCCATAAAAAACCGGCTAAAATGACCCAATCGGTATGTAAGGATTGAATTTTCCGTAGAACAGTTCCATTTTTATATTCTTCACGGGTAAATAAACTACATGGAATTTGCAGGCGTTCGGCCCGCTGAAGGACACCAGCTTCCGGATTATTGCAAAAAATATGTGTGATGTTTACCGCTGGATTATCCGCGAAATGGGCGATGATTTTTTCGGCGTTTGAACCAGAACCAGAGGCAAAAATGACAATATTCTTCACGGAGGCTAAATTTATTTCTGCAAATTTAAGGCATATTCAGGAACCTTTCGGGATTTGTCTTAGTTTTGTTTCCGTTTGAAATCAAATATGAAAATAGGAATCATTTGTTATCCGACTTACGGAGGAAGTGGCGTGGTGGCGACCGAGTTAGGGAAGGCACTCGCTGGCGTAGGGCATGAGGTGCATTTTATCACCTATACCCAGCCACCCAGGTTGGACTTTTTCAGCGAAAATATCTTCTACCACGAAGTTTCGGTAGCCTCTTATCCGTTGTTTGAATATCTGCCCTATGAGTCGGCGTTGGCTTCGAAGATGGTGGATGTGACGGTCAACGAGCAATTGGATTTAATCCACGTGCACTATGCAATTCCGCATGCTTCGGCGGCTTATTTGGCGAAACAAATTTTAAAATACAAAGGCATTCACGTGCCTGTGATTACGACGTTGCACGGAACCGATATTACCTTGGTGGGTCGTGATCCTTCTTTTGAACCCGTCGTTACTTTTTCGATTAATGAATCTGATGGCGTGACCGCTGTGTCGGAAAGTCTGCGTGATGACACGTATTCGTCGTTTGAAATTTTAAGTAACATCGAGGTCATCCCGAATTTTATTGACCTAAACCGCTTTCAAAAGCAACCCAAAGATCATTTCAAAGCGGCGATTTGTCCAAACGGCGAAAAGCTATTGATGCATACATCGAATTTTAGAAAAGTAAAGCGAATCGAGGACATCATTCAGGTTTTTGCCAAAGTCCAAAAGCAGGTTCCAGCGAAATTACTATTGGTCGGCGACGGCCCCGAACGCTCAGGAATCGAGGCTTTATGCCGCGATTTAGGTGTTTCTGCGGATGTGCGTTTTTTAGGTAAATTAGATACGATAGAGGAGGCCTTGTCACTCGCCGACCTGTTCTTTTTGACTTCGGAAAAAGAGAGTTTTGGCCTGGCGGCTCTTGAGGCAATGGCCTGCGAAGTGCCAGTTATTTCATCCAATGCGGGTGGAATTCCAGAAGTGAATATTCATGGCGTGACTGGATTCGTCAGTGAGATTGGCGACATCGACGACATGGTCGCAAATACGATTAAGGTCTTGACGGATGACGTTTTACATACCCAAATGAAGGCCAATGCCCTCGCAAGGGCCCAAGAATTTTCATTGGAAAAAATACTTCCCATGTACGAGCGCTACTATGAAAAAATAGTTGGCCAAAGCTGGAAATTCCCAACCCAAAAGTTTACAGATTCGGAATAAGTGTCACCGCCGTGGTATCGGTCGTGTTCGCTAATAATTCCTGCATCGTCTGACCGAGCCCCGGATGAATGAATTGCGGGGCTATTTCAACGAGCGGAATTAGAATGAATTTTCGGTCTTGCATGCGGGGATGCGGAAGCTGCAAATGGGGGGTTTTCACTTGAATATCATCCTGAAGCAACAGATCTAAATCGATGTTGCGCGGCCCCCATTTCACATCGCGTACCCGGCCAAAAATCTGTTCAATGGCTAATAATTGCGTCAGAATTTCTTCAGGTGCCCGTGTCGTTTCTACTTCAAGGACCTGATTGAGGAAGTCTGCCTGATCCGTCATCCCCCACGCAGCGGTCTGGTACAAGCTTGATTTTTGCCGAATCCGCCCGATTTTTTTTTCAATCCAAGGGTAGGTCTGCTCAAAAATTTCCCTTGTATTTCCTAGATTGCCACCCAAAGAGAGGAACGCGGTCATGTTGCTTAAATTAATTGCGTACAAACTTACACATTTTTATGCCGAAGGATTACACGTTTGAAGACCTAAAACCCGGTGTTTTATTGTTGGCCGAACCATTTCTGGACGAGCCCGCTTTTCACCGAACCGTGATTTTGCTTTGCGAGCATTCGTCTTCTCATTCGTTCGGTTTGGTACTAAACCATCCGCAGGACGCAATTTTGGATTCGATTCGGGAAGAAAAGGTGATGGAGGGAATTCCCTTGTATACGGGCGGCCCAGTGGATCAAACGATTTTGCAATTCATTCATCGCCGACCGGATTTGATTTCGGGCGGGCAGGAGATTTTGCCAGGCTTGTTTTGGGCGGGTGATTTTGAAGAGGCGATTGAGGCAATTATTAACCAGCAAATAGAATTTACCGATATCAAGTTTTTTGTGGGGTATTCGGGGTGGTCGGCAGGCCAGCTCGAGCGGGAGGTGAAGTCGGATTCCTGGATTTTACAACCTGCGTCGCTTGATTACGTATTCGATGAAACCCCTGAATCGTTGTGGCGAACCGTACTTTATCAGAAAGGTGGTAATTATCGCGTTTTATCAACTTATCCCGACGACCCCACCCTCAATTAACGTACCTTTGGCAATCCTCCCAGGTTTGCCAAAGGTAAGGGTAGATGTTAGCTAATCCGAGCCCAGTTCGTTGTCTCTTTTCGCTGGTGCATGACTTGCTCCCGAATCATCAAATGTTTGTCCAGTGCCAGATGTGGATCACTTTCCAATATGGCCACCGCCGTTTCCCGCGCCACCTTTAAAATCTCCCCATCCGTCGCCAAATCCGCAATCATCAAGTCAATTGCCCCACTTTGGCGCGTCCCTGAAATATCTCCCGGCCCACGCAACTGCAAATCAACCTCCGCAATCTCAAATCCATTATTCGTTCGCACCATGGTTTCGATCCGTTTTTTGGTGTCGACCCCCAACTTGTATCCGGTCATCAAAATGCAATAACTCTGCTCCGCACCTCGACCCACCCGGCCGCGCAATTGATGCAATTGCGACAATCCAAAACGTTCCGCACTCTCAATAATCATAATCGAAGCATTGGGCACATTTACCCCCACCTCAATCACCGTCGTCGCCACCATGATTTTCGTTTCATGTTTGACAAATCGCGCCATCTCAATATCCTTATCAGCCGGCTTCATCTTCCCATGCAAA
>CANHKE010000018.1 GCA_947461155.1 Cytophagaceae bacterium
ATGATTCTAAACTCTTTTTATTTACTTGTCTGACGTTTATGCGAGATACAAAATCAAAGATATCTGTATACTCTCCGTGCAAATTACGCTCCTCCACAATGGCATCGACTGCAGCTTCTCCGACACCTTTAATTGCTCCTAAACCAAATCGAATTTGACCTTTTTTATTTACCGCAAAAGATCGCGAAGATTCATTTACATCTGGAACAAGTAAGGTTAAACCCATTCGCTTGCACTCATCCATGAAAAACGTAATCTTTTCGATATTCCCCAAGGAATTAGAAAGAACCGCAGACATATACTCTGAAGGGTAATTTGCTTTCAAATAACCCGTCTGATAGGCAACTAAACCATAACAGGTCGAATGCGATTTATTAAAGGCATATTGCGCAAACGCTTCCCAGTCGGTCCAAATCTTTTCCAACTTATCTGATGGGTGATTATTTGCTTGACCACCTTCCATGAACTTGCCCTTCATCTTATCAATTGTCGCCTTGTCTTTTTTCCCCATGGCTTTCCGAAGTACATCGGCATCACCTTTGGAGAAATTGGCCAACTTCTGAGACAATAACATGACTTGCTCTTGATAAACCGTAATGCCATAGGTATCATTCAAATACTCCTCCATTTCAGGCAAGTCGTATTCAATCTTCTCGCGGCCATGTTTACGGGCAATGTAATTCGGAATATAAACCATCGGTCCCGGACGGAACAAGGCATTCATCGCAATCAAATCTGAAAATTGATCGGGCTTCAAATCACGCAAGTGTTTCTGCATTCCAGGCGATTCAAATTGGAATGTCCCATTTGTCTCTGCCCGCTGATACAATTCATACGTCAAACGATCATCCAAAGGTAAATCGTCCAAAACAATCGTTTCTCCATGATTTTGCTTAATCAGGCGAACAGCCTCCTTTAAAATAGAAAGTGTTTTTAACCCCAAAAAGTCCATCTTGATCACGCCCGCATTCTCGATCACAGACCCATCATATTGGGTGATCAACAAACTCACATCTTTAGACGAAGCGACTGGAAGAATATCCGTCAGGTCTGATGGCGCAATAATGATACCCGCCGCATGAATTCCCGTACCGCGTACGGAACCCTCCAAAACAAGCGCATTTTCAATAACTGTGGCCGGTAAACCACCCGCTTCTTTAATTTGACGTAATTGTTTTACCTGTTCAATCTCATCCGAATTCAATCCTTCCTTATCCGCTAAACTTTTATCTCCGTTCAAAGGAGCGTTAAAGATTCGGTCCAAGGTGATTTTAGGCTTCTCTGGGACTAATTTAGCTAAGGCATTTGACTCAGATAAGGGTAAATCAAGTACCCGAGCCACATCCTTGATCGACATTTTAGCGGCCATTGTACCATAGGTCGCAATATGTGCCACTTGGTTTTTACCGTATTTATCTACGACATAATCAATCACTTTTTGACGTCCTTCATCATCAAAATCCGTATCAATATCGGGCAAGGACTTACGATCCGGATTCAAGAAACGCTCAAATAGTAAATTGTATTTAATCGGATCAATATTCGTAATTCCCAAACAATAAGCCACGACAGAACCGGCGGCAGATCCACGACCCGGACCCACATAAACACCTAAATCCCGACCCGCTTGAATAAAATCCGCCACGATCAAGAAATAACCGGCGAATCCCATGGTCTTAATCGTATACAATTCAAAGCGAATGCGCTCGTCTACAATTTGGTCAATATCTACATACCGCTTTTTCGCACCTTCCATCGTCAGATGCTCCAAATAATCATCCTGATTTAGAAAATCAGTTGGTATTTGAAAATTCGGGAGCATGACATCCTTGGTCAATTTTAACGTTTCAACTTTGCCAACAATTTCATTTGTATTATCAATGGCCTCCGGAATATGCGACCACAATTGTGTCATTTCCTGGGTAGTCTTGAAATAAAATTGATCATTATAAAAGGCAAATCGCTTACCCTTCATATCAAAATCGCCCTCTATATCTTTATAAGTAGGAGTAGCCTGCTTTTCGCCTGTATTGATACATAATAAAATATCATGCGCATTGGCATCTTTTTGATCCAAATAATGGGAATCGTTTGATGCGATCACTTTGACATTATATTTCTTGGCAAACTTTAACAAGACCTCATTAACTGTCTGTTGTTCAGGTATATAATGATTTTGAACTTCGATGTAATAATCTTCACCAAATAAATCCAACCACCATTTAAATTCCTTTTCAGCTGCTTCTTCGCCATCACGTAAAATCGCCTGAGGAACAGAGGCACCCAAACAACACGTCGTAGCAATAAGTCCTTTGTGATACTTTAAAACAAGTTCTTTATCGATGCGCGGATATTTGGAATACATACCCTCCATAAATCCAAGCGAGCATAATTTGACTAAATTTTGATAACCCTCCGGATTCTTAGCTAGAAATAATTGATGGTAACGCTTATCCTTATCAATTTTCGTAAAAGCTTGCTTGTGACGATCCTTAACTAAGTAAAACTCACAACCGACAATCGGCTTTACGCCATGTTTTCCCGCCTCAGCTACAAATTGAAACACCCCAAACATGTTACCATGGTCAGTAATAGCCACAGCAGGCATGTTATCATCCTTTGCTTTTTTGAACATCGAGGAAATTTTCGATGCACCATCGAGCAAAGAGAACTGGGAATGATTATGTAAATGCGAAAACTGCATAAAATTTTAAGCTTTTATAAAAGGTTCTTTGTCAAAAAATGTGGCATTCAAGAAATCCAAAAATGGCTTTAATTGAAGGGCGGCCAACATTAAGTTTGGGGTGAAATCAGTTGAAACAATTTCTTTGTCCGTAAAATGACGCCAGTAAAACAATTGCTTCCTCCGCAAATACAACTCATCCGCTGGGCTTGGGTCAAATCCTTTTGGAACCTTCTTCAATAAATCACCCTCTGCTTCACCAAAAAGCGAAACAAATGAAGGATTTTCAACAATTGCCCGCAAGGACGCTCCATTGTAATCCACCTCTTGCCGGTAAGCGGCTAATTGCTCGGGACTCGGATTATACATACCACCACCTAAAAAGGACTTACCACCCGGTTCGATGTGCAGGTAATAATCCATGAAACCCGATTTTCGACCACCTTCCGAAAAACTTGCCGAAAACCACGTTTTATACGGATCTTTATTTTTTGAAAAACGAACATCCCGAAAAATACGGTAGGAGCAGTGTTTCTTCAAAACCCCATCCATATTTTCAAAAGCTGAAAATTCCTGAATTAAGGTTTCTATATAACCTTCGAATTGCGATTTCTCCTTTTCATATCTTCCCTTATTTTCAGCAAACCATTCACGCGAATTATGCTGCTTTAAATCTGATAAATATGTAAGAAGACTAGGGGAGATGGACATGAAAAAATTAGCGAAATAATGAAACGAAATTAGCGATTCTTTCCCAAAATAAATTGGGAGAATTGATTGAATTTCATGATTTTTGTGAAATTTATTTAAATAGTCATTATGCGCATTTTAACAGGGATTCAGTCTTCAGGAAAACCCCATTTAGGAAATATTTTAGGGGCTATTCTTCCAGCCATCGAACTTTCCAAACAAGATGGAAATGAATCTTTCTTATTTATTGCCGATTTACATACCTTAACCAGCTTGCGCGACGGAGACCAAATCAGGTCAAACACCTTATCGATTGCAGCTGCTTGGCTTGCATTTGGTTTTGATACTGAAAAAAACTACTTCTACCGTCAATCTAAATTAGCGGCCTATCATACGGAATTAATGTGGTATTTGAACTGCATTACACCATTTCCTATGTTGGCAAATGCCCACAGCTTCAAAGATAAATCTGCTCAAATGGCGCAAGTAAACGCCGGTTTATTCACCTATCCGGTATTACAAGCAGCTGATATTTTGCTTTATGATGCGGAATTAATTCCGGTAGGAAAAGATCAGCGCCAGCATATCGAAATGACGCGTGATATGGCAGGAACATTTAACCGCATGGCACAAAAAGACATTTTTATAATCCCAGAGGCAGCCATCAATGAATCTGTCATGACGATTCCGGGCATAGACGGAAACAAAATGAGTAAGTCATTAAATAACTACATTGACATATTCTTACCTGAAAAAGAATTATTGAAGCAAATTAAAAAGATCGAATCCGATTCAACCCCTTTAGAAGATTCCAAAAATCCAGATGCAGACATCACATTCAAGTTATTTGCTCTACTGGCCACAGCGGCTGAAACAGCTGAGATGCGCGAGAATTACCTAAAAGGTGGATACGGGTATGGCCATGCCAAGCAAGCGCTGTATGAGTTGATGTTACGCTATTTCCAAGAAGCTCGGGAAAAGTTTGATTTTTATATCAATAACCCAGATTTAATTGAGGAAAAATTAGCCGCAGGCGAAACGAAAGTGGAACCGATTGCCGCAGCAACTTTAGCGCGCGTTCGCAGTATATTTAAATTCTAATCTATGTTTCCTGCTTGGGATGAATCATTGTTTCGGATCATAAATGAATCGCACACGGCGACAATGGACGTTGTGATGCAGTTTCTTTCCGACAAATTTGTCTGGATTCCCTTATATGCGTTTTTAATCTACAAACTCTACCAAGCTAAACCACAGGCCATCAAGGCTGCGTTATTGTATGTTGTATTAGCAGTTATTTGGGCAGATCAAATTTCCTCTAGTGTCTTAAAGCCGCTTGTTAAACGATTAAGACCGAGTCATGTGACTGAATTTAAGTCTTGGATTCATCTACCCAATGGAGAAGGAGGGTTGTACGGCTTTTGCTCTTCACATGCGGCCAATGCCTTTGCTGTCGCGTGTTGCATCTACCTATTGACTAAAAACAAATCGATCGGGATTCCAATTTTTATCTGGGCCGCTCTAGTTTCATATAGTCGGATTTACTTAGGTGTACACTATCCTATAGATGTAATCACAGGTGCGATTGTGGGTATATCTGGAGCCTGGATTCTTAAAAACCTTGTCTACGATAAATTAACCAAGAATTCATAGGTATTCACCCCATCAGCAAAATCATCCAAGGCGGGCATTTGTGCTTGACCAAATGGAATGGCGCCGTCGCCGACAATACATTGTATCTTTTCTTCGTGCAGTGTAAGCCAAGCAGACAAATCACGTTGATTCTGATAACGATGAACATGCAAAACACCCACTGGAGATACTAGCTGTTCATTTTCAGTAACGATAAGATTACCTAAATCAAAATGCGCAACTTGATTCAATAATAATAATGTCTTATGATATTGATAATTATTCGCATATTTTGTGTGCTCCAATACCCAATCAACCTTCGTTAACACATCAAATAAAGGTATTAAATCATAATCCTCAGGAACAGCAATCGATGAGACATTGCGACAACCCAATCCATAATACGTGAAAATATCAGCACTCAAGCCTGCAAAATCATCCATGGACTCATTTCCAGAAAGAACAGCCAAAGAACTCCGGTTCTTACGAATTAGGTGAGGAATTTTAGCAAAATAATTACTGAAATATCCGGAAGCAAAATCAGAACCCGTGGCTATGATGGCATCGACCCCCGTCATGCGGTCAACAATTTCAATTCGATTCACATCGAATTGATTGATTACTTCTATATACAAAGTCATCATAGAACGGTCCTGAGAACTCAATTTCACTATGGCTTGACTTCCGCTAGCTAAAGTCATTAACAGATCATGCATGCCTACGGCAGGTAAATTACCAGGAAGAATCAAACCAACTCGCTTACTGTGTGCGTCGTGATTTGGCGCATTTTTTTCTAAGAACTTTAGCCAAACATTCGAATCCAAAAATTGATCCTGAATGGCATTCATGGCATTTCGAATAAGTGTGTCAGAAAACCAAGCATTTTCATTTTTAGCTTTTTCTATAAATAATTCAATTTTTTCCTGATTAGATGTATCAAGAAAGAAGGTATCCAAAAAGTTAATTAAAGCAATAAATCGATCTTTGTTCATTTTAGGGGGTATAACAGTCATCCAGTGACTTACAAAGTTCTTAAAAATTCAGAATAGTCATTATAAAATATTTACTATTCAAAATTACTTATGTAAATTGCACAAAATTTTTAATACTTGTTATGGCAATTATCATTACAGACGAATGTATTAACTGTGGAGCATGCGAACCAGAATGCCCAAACACAGCCATTTATGAAGGAGGAGTAGAGTGGACTTGGGCAGGAGGGACATCATTAACTGAAGTAGAATTAGAAGACGGTTCATCTTTTGATGCAAAAGCACCGGTAGATCCCATTTCAGATGAATTCTATTACATCGTACCAGATAAATGTACGGAATGTACAGGTTTCCATGAGGAACCACAGTGCGCAGCCGTTTGCCCAGTAGATTGCTGTGTTCCAGACCCAGATCATGTTGAAGATAAAGAAACATTAGAAGCTAAAAAAGCCTGGTTACACGCTGAAGCTTAATCGTTATTTATATACCGAAATTTAAAAGCCCATCCATCGATGGGCTTTTTTTATATCCCCAAATCAAATCAAAGTATAATTTTTCCAATAGAAGGAAAATCAAGTTAAATTTTGATCCTATTTTTTATGATTTTTTGTAAAAACACAAAAAATAGGTTTGTATTTACACCTCTTGTCGGCTTTTTTATGAAATATTTACAATTTTAGGTTAATTTTTATTCCAATTTATTTGGATAATACAATTTATTGTCAAATCTTTGAATCGTAGTCAAGCATTTATAAACACTTAAACAATAGCGCACATGAAAAAATCTATCCTAACAGCACTTTTTGCAGCAACAGCATTTTGTGGATTTTCCCAAGAAAAGGAAGCGGAAGCGCCTAAGTTTTCTTTTTCAGGTTACATCGATTCGTACTACATGATGAATTTCAACAATCCAACCTCTCGGAGTAATCTAGGAGTTTCTGGATATGAGCGTGCATTCGATCAAAAATCAAGTCAATTCTCATTAGGACTTGTACAGACTAAATTCGGTTATGCGACTAAAAACACAGATGTAGTAGTCGATTTGACATTTGGTCCAAATGCAGATTTGGGTCAGTATGGAAATGCAGTGGGTCCATTAGGAAAAGGAAGCACATCACTTGCTATCAAACAAGCATACTTTAACTGGAAAACTTCAGATAAGTTAACCTTGACAGTTGGTCAATTTGGAACTCACATTGGTTATGAAGTAATCGACGCTCCAATCAACTACAACTATTCACTTTCAAACTTATTTAACAATGGACCATTTTATCACATCGGCGCAAAAGCTAATTATGCGTTCAGCGACAAATTTACTGCCATGGTTGGATTGGTCAACAATGTGGATAATTTAAATGACAATAACGCTTCTAAAGGACTTATTTATCAAGTTTTCACTTCTCCTGCAGCTGGTTGGAATGTGTACGTAAATGGTATTTCCTCAAATGAATCAGCGCCACTAGCTAGTGGAAAAGAAGATTCAGGAAGTTATAACTTATTAGATTTAACGACGTCATATCAAATTACACCCAAATATTTACTTGGATTAAATGCGGCATATGGATCACAAACTGGCGATTACCAAGGTGGCGGAAATGTAGGCGACAGCAAGACTTGGGGTGGAGTAGCCCTTTACTCTAACTATGCATTTACTGATAAATTTAGCTTAGGTGGTCGCTATGAAGTATTTGATAATACTTCTGGGGCTCGCGCTTTACGTGCTGCAGATGGATCAGGTACTGATGTTAGCTCATTAACTTTAACGGGAACATTTACAGCAGCTGATGGACATCTATTTATCAAGCCAGAATTACGCACTGACTCATACAAGACTGAGCAGTTCGTTGACGGTGATGGCAAAGCTCAAAAATCACAAACTACACTGGCATTACACTTCATTTATAAGTTTTAATATATAACTAATTTTTAACTCACTTTTAAACGTACGAACATGACAACACAAAAACCAACTTGGATACCGCTACTCGTTTTAGTAGCAGTAGCCGTACTCGCACTTTTTACCACTTCAGTTCCGGGTGTAATGCCGACAGAAGGATTAGACACAGGTGATACAGCCTGGATGATTGTGGCATCAGGCCTAGTATTATTGATGACACCAGGTTTAGCATATTTCTATGGCGGAATGGTTAACCACAAAAATGTAATTTCAACTATGTTGCAGTCGTTTATTGCCATGGGGGTTATTTCCGTTATTTGGGTGGTATTCGGATTTAGTTTAGCATTTGGCGATTCGTTAGGTGGCTGGATTGGTGATCCAAGAACATTTTTCATGTTCAACAATGTATTTGATCATAAATTAGCTTTAGGATCAACAGACCAGCTGAAGTTCACAATCCCTTTCGCGCTTTTCGCATTTTTCCAAATGAAATTCGCGGTTATTACACCTGCGTTAATTTCAGGAGCATTGGCTGAGCGTATCAACTTCCGTGCATTTGTATTATTTATGGTCTTATTCTGCATAACAGTTTATGCACCATTAGCACACTGGACATGGCATCCTGATGGATTCCTTTTCAACTTAGGTGTCCTTGATTTCGCAGGTGGTACAGTTGTTCACATGTCGGCTGGTTGGGCTGCATTAGCAGGAGCACTTTACTTACGTCGTCGTAAATCACATATTGAATCAAACATTTTGCCTCCGGCTAATATTCCTTACGTATTATTAGGAACTGGCTTATTGTGGTTCGGTTGGTTTGGTTTCAATGCAGGTTCTGCAGTAGGAGCGAACGGATTAGCGGTAACAGCATTCGCGACAACACACGTTGCAGCAGCTGCGGCAGGCTTGTCTTGGATCTTATTTGATGTAACTCGTGGCAAGAAAGTTTCTGCCCTAGGATTTTGTATCGGTGCAGTGGTGGGTTTAGTTGCCATCACACCTGCTTCAGGATTCGTTACAGTACCAGTTGCTATTTTCATTGGAGTAATTGCCGCTATTGTTTCAAACATCGCTGCACACTGGAGAGCAAGCTCAAACTTGGATGATACATTAGACGTATTCCCTTGCCACGGATTAGGTGGAATGGTAGGTATGTTGATGACAGGTATTTTCGCAACATCTGCTGTAAATGCTGCAGTAGTTGAAAATGGCTTGTTTTATGGAGAGACTGCCTTGTTCTTTAAACATTTATTAGCCTTAGCAATTGTTTCAGCATTTGCTTTCGGTTTGTCTTACATCTTGTTAATCGTAACGGATAAAATTATCCCATTGCGTGTAAACGAAGAGGAAGAAAGATTAGGATTGGATATCTCGCAACACGATGAATCGTTAGCTGAGTAATTCAAACATAAGACAAAGCCGCAAGTAATGGTTCTTGTGGTTTTGTTTCAATCAAAAAGCCGGAGACTTTTAGTTTCTGGCTTTTTTGTTTACTAGACCTTAAACATTGGAAGCTGGACGTTAGAATAAAAAGACGCTTTATTGTTAAGAATTATAAAAATTGATGAAATATAAAATAATGGTCTAGCGTCTAAAGACCAAAGTCTAGCGTCTAATTAATACTTCTCCTTTAACATCTCCAGAATCCATTAGTGATTTATAGCGTACCGGCTGTATCGTATTAATTAATAAGGGATCATAAGGAACGGCAAGTCTGACGTAATTTTCAGAAAAACCTTCCATTAGACCACTTTCAGTCGACTCTTCGAACAAAACAAATCCCGTTTTTTCTAATTGACTTTCATAAAATGCACGACGTTTTTTATCCGAAAGTATATGTAACATTTTCGAACGCTCAGCTTTTTGCATACCATCTACCTTCGGTTTGATAGCTACAGCATACGTATTCGCACGTTCTGAATAGGGGAAAACATGAAGATAGGAAATAGCTAACTCTTGTAGAAATGTGTATGTTTCTAAAAATAAGTCGGGTGTTTCACCTGGATGGCCTACAATCACATCGACCCCAATACATGCGTTTGGCATAACTGAGCGAATGCGCGAAACACGGTCGACATATAATTCCCGTTGATAACGGCGCTTCATTAATCGTAAAACAGTATTGGATCCTGACTGTAATGGAATATGAAAATGAGGCACAAAACGCTTAGAAGTACCTAAGAACGAAATCAACTCAGGCGTTAATAAATTAGGCTCAATACTTGAAATCCGGAAGCGCGAAATTGACGATTTTTCATCAATCGCACGAACCAAATCAAAAAATGTCTCTACGCGTTTTCCTTGTTGAATGCCAAAATCACCAATATTAACTCCCGTTAATACGATTTCCTTCACACCATTCGCTGCAATATCCTCAATCAACCCAAGAACTTTTTCGATACTATCTGAACGCGATTGACCTCGCGCTAATGGAATCGTACAATACGAACATGGGTAATCACAGCCATCTTGGATTTTTAGAAATGTCCGAGTACGGTCATTTACACTATAGGAGGCATGGTAATCTAAATCATAACGAATTTCAGAAGCTATCAATTTAGGTAAATCTGTTGTCGAACGAGATAAATAGGGCGGAAGCAAAGAAGGAAGTTGAAATTTCTCATTAGCACCCAGCACCAAATCCACTCCTGGAATAGCAGCAATTTCCTCTGGTTTTAGTTGTGCATAACAACCAATAATGACAACCGTAGAAGCTGGATTTATTTTTTTAGCCTCACGAACTACTTTTTTGCATTTTTTATCTGCCTGTTCAGTAACACTGCAGGTATTTATCACAAATAGATCAGGTGCATCTTGGA
>CANHKE010000019.1 GCA_947461155.1 Cytophagaceae bacterium
AAATTTAATTTTTTCGCCTGCAAACCACCTCGAATACCACCTTGCTCTAATGTCATTCCTAAAGCACCATTTAAAATTGGGTAGGTATCACCATAACCTGGATAAAACAAATCGTACACCTCAGATGTGAAATACGGCCATTTTTGTTTATCAAATAAGGTCGCAAAAGATTTCCCCACACTTGTTTGAAGGTCTTTGGTTGAACTAGAAATAAAATTCAGATACGGTTTTGCCGCTGGAGGAAAGTAATAAGAGTGTTGATACGACTGCTCATGAAAATCCGCATGAACCATAGGTAACCACGATTGAAAAAATGCAATCCGTTGTTGGGTTTCAACCTGCGTTTGCCATACCCAATCCCGATTTAAATCAAAGGAAAAATGATTGTACCGACCGGATGTTGGACCTTCAAAATGCTCCTGATCATTTGGATCCGCATTTCCGCCGGCGGTAAAATTTCGGCGATTGAATTGAGTTACGTAGGCATCTCTTCCATCTGGATTGATACATGGATCCATTAATACCACAAAATCTTTTGAAGCGTTCGCTAATAATCCGCCATCTTTAACTAAATCAAATATAGCTCCTAAAGACGCCTCAGACCCAGCGGCTTCGTTACCATGCACATTAAAGGACAAATTGATAATGACTGGCAATTCACTAGAAATACCCTTTTGGCCTTGAATAACCTGGTGATGATTGGACTTGATATCGGCTAATTTATCCTTTATAGCAGGAGAACTTAGCAACAAAATTCCCAATTCTCTGTTTTCATTCGTTTTGCCATAGGAAACCCATTGTGCAATTCCCGGTTTTTGACTAGCGATGTATTTACAATAATCGACTAATTGATGATGATAGGTGAAACGAGAACCTAATGGGTAACCCAAAAATTCATCTGGACTTTTCAATTGACCAAATGAATTAAAAGTCAATAAGGTAATACAAAAGCTAAATAGAAATTTGATCATAGTTTGTTCGCTGAAAAAATTAAAATTAAAGAAAAAAGAAGGTAAATTGAAAGAACTTTTGACTTTCACTTAAAACAAATTCACATGGCATTACCACAATCAGATCATGATGCAATAAAGCTAGATTCATCCGAAAAAAGCAATTACACCATTCCTTTAATTCTTGTAACAAGTTTATTTTTTCTGTGGGGATTGGCCAATAGTTTAAATGGAACATTAGTCAAGCAATTTCAAACCGCATTAGACTTGCAGCGCTGGCAAGCCAATATCGTCGAAACAGCCTTTTATGCTGGTTATTTCGTGATGGCGCTACCCGCGGGGATTGTCATGCGGAAATACGGTTATAAAATGGGAATCCTGTTAGGATTAATTTTATACGCAGCTGGCGCATTTTTATTCTATCCGGCGGCAGATGTACGCGCTTATTCATTTTTCTTGGTAGCATTATTCATGATTGCCAGCGGCATTGCATTTCTTGAAACAGCCGCTAACTTATATGTTACTGTATTGGGTGATCCAGCCAAAGGCGATTACCGATTAAACTTTGCACAGTCATTCAATGGGATGAGTATCATTTTAGGGCCTGTTATCGGTGGATTTTTTATTTTTTCGGATAAAGAATATTCAAGTGAGGCGCTTGCAGCAATGCCCATCGCTGAATCAGAAGCCATTCGAGCAGCACATGCTGCCTCCGTACAAACACCCTATTTGCTAATCGGTTGCATCGTAGCTTTTGTAGCCGTTTTATTTGCGGTAACGAAAATGCCTGAATTAAAGTCGGCAGAACAAAAAGCATCCAATATCTCTATTCGAGATTTACTGAAAAATAAACATTTGGTACTGGGAATCATTGCACAATTTCTGAATGTAGGAGCCCAAGTAACGCTATGGGGTAATTTTGTCGATTTAAAACTCGATTATGCACCGAATACGAATTTATGGATTGTTGAAAAGATCTATCAAGTAACAGCCAATATGTCGGCCACGCAAATGGCCAGTTTCCATGCATCCTTTGCCTTTATTTTATTTCTAATTGGTCGGTTCTTAGGTACCTTTCTAATGGGCAAATACAAATCGAATCAAATACTTGGTTTATACGCCGTTGGTGCTGTAATCTCACTAATCGTTGCCATGACAGGCGGAGGAATTATCGCCGTAGTAGCACTTATGATGGTCTATTTTTGCCAATCCATTATGTTCCCGACCATCTTTGCCCTTTCTTGTAAAAACCTAGGGGAAGGATCCAAATTGGCTTCTTCATTAATTATTATGTCGATTGTGGGCGGATCCATCATCCCGCCGATTGCGGCGTCATTATTTAAAGTTAACACCAACATGGCATTGGCGATTCCTTTGTTTTGCTTTAGTTACATCGTATTTTTTGCTTATCGCGGATTTAGAGTAAAGGAAAATGAATAGGTATATTTTAATTTTAGATTTAGTGGATGAAGAAGCGTCCATCAAACAGTATGAAGCATATCATGAGCGAATTCCACAAGAAATCGAAAAGAGTATACGAGATGCTGGAATCACCTCGATGGAAATTTTTCGGTATGCCAATCGACTAATCATGGAGATGGTCACAGATGAAAAATTTTCATTTGAAGCCAAGGCCAAAGCAGATCAGGAAAGTGAAGCCGTACAAGCCTGGGAAAATTTAATGAATCAATTTCAACAACGGATCCCTGGATCCAAACCCACAGAAAAATGGGTATTAACAGAACGAATTTTTAGCCTTAATTAAACTTATGTCACGTACTTTTTTACAAATTAATCCATCCGATAATTTACTAGTTGCCCTACAGGATTTAAAAGCAGGAACAATTATCCAGCACGATGGAAACGAAATAACCCTTGTTGATGACATCGCTGCAAAGCACAAGTTTACCACAGAGGCGATAGCGAAAGATGGAAATGCATATATGTATGGCGTTTTAGTAGGCCATGCTAGTCAAGATATTCCCAAAGGAGGATTAATCCATACCTTTAATCTACACCATGCTTCTCAAGATTTTGCGGGTAAACTAAAGGATTACACATGGACAAGTCCAGACGTATCCAAATTCCAAAATCGTACATTTAACGGCTATCATCGGGGAGATGGACAAGTAGGGACTCAAAATTATTGGTTAGTTATCCCACTTGTATTTTGTGAAAATCGGAATATTGAATTGTTGAAAAATGCATTTATTCAAGGCTTAGGTTTTCAAAAAAATGATTCGGTGACGGATCAAGTGATTCGCTTACGCAATCAATTTGTAGCTGGTGAAAAATTAAGTTTAGGCGCTAGTTCTTCGGAAGCAATTATTTCCAAAAGTCCATTATTTCCGAACGTCGACGGAATCAAGTTTTTAACACATGAAAGTGGTTGCGGTGAAAACAAAGATGATTCGGAAAATTTGTGCGCGCTATTAGCTGGATATTGCGTCAATCCGAATGTTGGCGGTATAACCATTTTAAGTTTAGGATGTCAGCATTCCCAAATAGCCGTTTTTAAACAAAAATTAAGCGAAAAAGATCCGAGCTTCAATAAGCCTATGTACATCTTTGAACAACAACAAGATGAGGGTAGTGGTGTAGAAAAACTTTTGAATGATGTGGTTATTAAAACCTTTGAAGGCTTAATTGAAATCAATCAAATCGATCGGAAACCAGCACCCTTATCCGCCTTGCGCTTAGGCGTGAAATGTGGCGGATCGGATGGATTTTCAGGGATTTCGGCGAATCCTGCCATTGGGCATACGGCAGATTTACTGGTAGGACTTGGAGGAACCGTCATGATTGCGGAATTCCCTGAACTATGTGGTGTAGAGCAAGAATTACAAAATAGGTCAGTTAATGCTGAAGTGGCAGACAATTTTGGGAAAATGATGCGGGAATACGCGAAACGTGCTGCGGCAGTGGGCGCTGGATTTGACATGAATCCATCTCCGGGAAATATTAAAGATGGCCTAATCACCGATGCCATCAAATCCGCAGGAGCTGCTAAAAAAGCAGGTTCATCACCCATCGTGGATGCCTTAGGCTATGGTCAATACGCAACTAAAAAAGGTTTAAACTTGGTCTGTACACCAGGAAATGATGTATTAGCGACGACAGGTATGGCAGGTGCAGGAGCAACAGTACAGTTATTTACAACTGGATTAGGTACGCCTACTGGAAATCCAATTAGTCCAATGGTTAAATTAGCCACCAACACGCGTTTAGCGGAAAAATTACCTGAAATTATTGACATCGATTGTGGAGCCATTATTCGAGGGGAGAAATCAGTGGAGCAAATGGGTGAAGAGGTACTTGAATATATCATCAAACTGGCTTCTGGTGAAATAACCACCAAAGCGATGGATTTGGGACAAGATGACTTTATGTTCTGGAGACGAGGAGTGTCACTTTAGACGTTGGACGTTAGACATTGGACATTGTACATTAGTCGTTAGACATTAGACAATTGTGTAGAGACGCGATACTTCGCGTCTATTAAATTTAAACATATGCTGTTCTCATTAAAAGGTAAAAAAGTAGTTGTCACAGGGGGTTGTTCCGGAATTGGAAAATCAATCGCGTTAACCTTCATGCAACAAGGGGCAGAAGTACATGTCATTGATTTACAGGAATCGGTTGAGCCGCTGCCTGTACAAATCAACTTCCATCAAGCAGATATTACAAACCTGGAAGTAGTCGAACAAATTGCCACGCGATTAACTACTATCGACATTCTAGTAAATAACGCAGGTATACCGCAAATCGGCAATCTGGAAAAAACCAGTCCTGCCGATTTTCAACGCATATTTGATGTCAATGTAAAAGGTGCTTATCATTGTATGTACGCATTTATTCCACATATGGTCAAGCAAGGTTCAGGCGTTATTTTGAACATGGCCTCCGTTGCTGCATCCGTAGGAATTCCAGATCGATTCGGCTATTCCATGACCAAAGGAGCTATTAGATCCATGACTCAATCCGTCGCGAAAGATTACATCCAACAAGGCATTCGGTGCAACTGTATTTCACCCGGACGCGTACATACCCCGTTCGTGGATGGATTTATCGCTAAAAATTACCCAGACAATCAAGCCGAAATGTTTGAAAAACTGTCCAAAACCCAACCCTTGGGTCGAATGGCGAAACCGAATGAAATTGCCAATTTAGCCTTATATTTATGTTCCGATGAAGCCGCTTTTATCACCGGTTGTGATTATCCAATTGACGGTGGATTCATTTATCTAAACAACTAAAACCTATGAAAACGAAAATTTTAAGCATCCTGCTCTTCATTTCCTTGAGCGTTACTTCTTTTACTACGCTAGATAACCCTACACGTATCGTGTTTTTCGGGGATTCCATCACCCAAGCGGGTGTAGGTAAAACAGGATATATCACCAAAATGGCTGAAATGCTGGGAACACTCGGACTAGCAAGTAAATATGAATTAATCGGCGCTGGTATTGGCGGAAATAAGATTTATGATTTATACCTACGTCACGAAGAGGATGTCATCGCGAAAAAGCCCAATATCGTTATCATATATGTGGGTATTAATGACGTTTGGCATAAAACAACTTCGCGTACTGGAACGGATGCCGACAAATTCGAAAGATTCTATTCTGCTTTAATAAAGCGACTACAAAAAGCTAATATTCAGGTAGTTATATGCACGCCAACTGTGATTGGCGAAAAATTTGATGCCACGAATGAGAACGATGGTGACCTAAATGCGTATTCGAATATCATTCGAAAAATTGCGGCCGACAATCAATGTAAATTAATTGATTTACGGAAGTCATTCTTAGCGTACGAAGAGAAAAACAACATTGAAAATAAAGCATCAGGTATATTAACGACAGATCGCGTACATTTAAATGAAGCAGGAAATCAGTTTTTGGCTGAGACCATGTGGGAAACAATTAAAACTTTATAGTTCATGCAATTAGTACGAATCGGAGCATTTGAGCAAGAAAAACCCGCTCTATTGATTAATGGGGATTATTTTGATGTATCTGCCCATGTGGTCGATTACAATGAAGCCTTTTTTGCCCAAGATGGCCTTGCTAAATTAGCACATGTTGTCGCAACAAAGGATTTACCAAAAATTGAGAAACCTGCGCGAATCGGATCTTGTGTCGCAAGACCCTCTAAAATCATTTGCGTGGGCCTAAATTACGCAGATCATGCGCGTGAAACAGGAGCAGAGATTCCGAGTGAACCCATCCTGTTTTTCAAATCCACAACGGCATTATCAGGGCCAAATGATGCGGTGATCATTCCAAGAGGGTCAACTAAAACCGATTGGGAAGTTGAACTAGCCATTGTCATTGGCAAAAAAGCGCAATATGTAACTGAATCAGAAGCATACGACTATGTGGCTGGTTATTGTTTACACAATGATTATTCAGAACGCGAATACCAACTGGAACGTGGGGGGAATTGGTCCAAAGGAAAAGGTTGCGATACCTTTGCGCCATTAGGTCCAGCATTAGTCACAAAAGATGAAATTTCCGATGTGCATAACCTAAACATGTGGCTGGACGTCAATGGAAAGCGTTTTCAAACCTCAAATACGAACCAACTCATTTTCAATGTACCGCAAGTCGTTTCCTATATTTCCCAATTCATGACACTGTTACCTGGTGATGTCATTTCAACGGGCACACCACATGGCGTAGGATTAGGATTCAAACCGCCGATCTACTTACAAGCTGGAGACGTTGTTACGTTAGGCATGGACGGATTAGGTGAACAAAAACAACAAGCCGTTGCCTATTCAAAATGATTGATTCGCACCAACATTTCTGGAATTACGACGAAGAGCGAGATGCATGGATAACACCCGATATGTCGATCATTCGTGCTGATTTTTACCCAGATGAGGAATTCTTTCGATCAAAAGGAATTGAAGGTTGCGTCGCCGTGCAAGCCGCGTCATCTGAAGAAGAAACTTTGTTTTTATTAGCGCTGGCTGAACAATCTAATTTTATTCAAGGTGTTGTGGGTTGGGTCGATTTGCAACAAGCCAACATTGAAGACCGATTAGCCTATTTCTCCCAATTTGAAACACTAAAAGGATTTAGGCACGTTGTCCAAGGAGAAAAAGATCCTGATTTTTTAGCAAAGAAGGAATTTAGAAGAGGGGTTCGAGCGTTAGATGCTTTTGATTATACCTACGATTTACTGATTTTACCACATCAATTAGCGGCAGGTATTCAATTCTGTGAATCAATGGACCAAAAAATTGTATTGGACCATCTAGCTAAACCACCCATTAAATCGGCCGATTTAACGCGTTGGAAAAAAGAAATGCAAGCGTTCAAAACCTTAGACCATGTATCGGCTAAAATATCCGGCCTAGTCACTGAGGCAGATTGGCAACATTGGACGCCTATCCAAATAAATGAAGTGATTGATTGTGCGCTTGAGGTTTTTGGTACAGATCGTTTGCTATTTGGCACCGATTATCCAGTCGTGAAAGTGGCATCAGATGTAGATAAATGGCTCGAAGTCTATACTTTTAGTATTCATTCGTTGAGTAAAACAGAACAAGAAAAATTGAATCACTTGAATTGCACCCACTTCTATACATTAGACTAATATGAATTTAGGACTCAAAGAAAAAGTCATTATAGTTACAGGTGGCGCCAAAGGAATCGGTGCCGGAATTAGTCAAACGCTCGGTTTGGAATCCGCTATGGTTGTCATTGTGGGTCGAAACGAAAAAGACAATCAATCCTGCATCGAAATAATTCAAGCAACAGGAGGCCAAGCCTTTTCATTTGTGGCTGAATTAACGAACCCAGAAGCATGTACGCGCGTCGTAGCGGAAATTGTCAACATGTTTGGCCGCATCGATGGATTAGTGAACAATGCTGGGGTCAATGACGGGGTAGGACTCGAAAATGGGACCTATGAGCGCTTTATGCAATCCTTACATGCCAACTTAATTCATTATTATTTATTGGCACAAGCCTGTTTGCCTTATCTAAAAAAATCAAAAGGTTCGATCGTAAATATCGGATCGAAAACGGCAGAAACAGGGCAGGGAGGTACTTCTGCCTATGCCGCGGCCAATGGAGGAAGAAATGCCTTGACGCGCGAATGGGCAGTAGAATTGTTGCCATTCCACATTCGGGTTAATTCTGTTATTGTAGCGGAATGTTATACACCCCTCTATGAAAAATGGATTCAAACTTTGCCAAATCCAACAGAGAAAAAAGCTGAAATAGAGGCTAAAATACCACTAGGCCAACGAATGACTACGTCTGATGAAATAGGTGCCATGGTTGCTTTCTTACTTTCGCCGAAATCGAGCCATACAACAGGCCAATTAATTCATGTGGATGGTGGATATGTTCATCTTGATCGTGCCTTATGATTCCTGAAGCCAATTTAGTTAGTCCTGGTTTACTTGTTGACCCTCAACTTGTTCAAGCCAATATTGATTGGATTTTGAACCAAGTAGCCAATAATCCTCAACGGCTACGGCCACACATTAAGACGCACAAAACACGTGAAGTCAATCAAATGTTATTGGCATCAGGCATTTTTAAATTCAAAGCTGCCACGATTTCTGAAGCCGAATTACTTGCATTAGACGAAGCACCTGATGTTTTATTATCGATGCAACCCACGGGAACAACGCTCACTCGATTCATCGAACTACAAAAAAAATACCCAAAAACATCGTTTGCATGCCTTTTAGACGACCGAGTAGCTGCTAGCCAGTTGGCGGCAGTCTGCACAAACCAACGCGTCTTTGTAGATTTAAACATGGGCATGAACCGAACCGGAATCCGTCCTGAAGAAGCATTGCCGCTTATCCAATACATCCAAGCTACATCTTCCTTACGATTAGTTGGCTTACATGCCTATGACGGTCACATTCGCGACGTTCACATGGAGGATCGTAAAACCCATGTACAAAAAGACTTTAAGTCATTTTTTGAATTAATAGATCAATTGGCTGCTGATTTGGAATTAGTGGTCGGAGGAACACCCAGTTTTTTAGTACATCATCAAAATCCAAACTTTGTTTGTAGTCCAGGTACCTTTGTATTTTTCGATACGGGTTATGCGAAATTATACCCCAAAGAAAGTATTCAATTAGCTGTTCAAATAATAGGACGCATCATTTCAAAGCCAACCAACCACACCATCTGCATGGACGTTGGCCATAAATCAGTAGCGCCTGAAAATGCCATTGAAAATCGGGTGACTTTTATCGATCATCCAGCCTGGCAATTAGTAAGTCAGAGTGAGGAACATGGCATTGTGGAAGTAGGAGACTCTACGCAATATGCAATAGGTGATGTGATTCGCATGTATCCGTATCACATTTGTCCGACCGTAGCTTTGCATCAATCTTTACAGGTAACAGACGGATCCACCTGGAAAGTCTTAGCCAGAGACCGAAAAATAACCATTTAAGATGTTTATCGTAGACGCACATTTAGATTTAAGCATGAATGCCTTGGAATGGAATCGTGATTTACGATCCTCCATTCAAGAGATAAATGCGCGTGAAAAAGGGTTAAACGACAAACCAGACCGCGGACTCGCAACTGTTTCCTTAGAAGAATTACGCAAAGGCAATATCGGATTAGTCGTAGCCACACAAATCGCGCGCTATGTGGATCGGAATTCAACGCTCCCTGGCTGGAACTCACCCGAACAGGCGTGGGCGCAAACGCAAGGTCAATTAGCCTATTATAAAGCACTTGAACGAAGCGGAGATCTAACACCGATTCGGAATTTACCCGAATTATATACGCATTTGGAGAAATGGCCAAACGATCAAAAGACAATCGGATATATCTTAAGTTTAGAGGGAGCGGATTCCATTGTTTCATTGGAATATTTGGAAATCGCCCATGAAGAAGGATTGCGCGCATTAGGACCCGCACATTACGGACCGGGACGTTATGCGCAAGGAACAAATGCTACAGGGGGTATCGGTCCAAAAGGGCGTGAATTATTGCATAAAATGCAGGAATTGAATATAATTCTCGATGCTACCCACCTATGTGACGATAGTTTTGATGAGGCCATGGAACATTTTAGTGGATCCGTGTGGGCTAGCCATCATAATTGTAGGGCTTTAGTCGATCACAACCGGCAATTCACCGACGATCAATTTAGAGAATTAATTCGTCGCGGAGCGGTTATCGGCCTGCCGATGGATGCTTGGATGATGGTTCCCAATTGGGAACGCGGAAAATCAACGCCAAAATCCATGGGTGTTACCTTAAACATCATGATTGATCATTTGACGCATATTTGTGAGCTAGCGGGAAATACCGATCATGTAGGAATGGGAACGGATTTAGATGGTGGATTTGGGAAGGAACAATGTCCGTATGATTTGGAGACCATTGCCGACTTGCAAAAAATCCCTGATTTATTGAGCGCGAGAGGATTTTCTGAAGCTGACATCAAAAAAATCTGTCATCAAAACTGGCTAAATTTTTTAGAAAAAGCCTGGGCTTAATGTCTCGGCGCTGGACTGATGGAGGTCCAGCCACCATCTACTACTAAGGTTTGACCTGTGATGTGTTTGGCTTGTTCCGATAAGAAAAATAAGGTAGCAGCGGCAATATCTGTCACCTCTGCCGCTTTCCCCAACGGGGTAATCTCAGACCAATCTGCTTGATATTCCGTGTTTTTCAAGGTTCGTTCGGTAATCGTGGCACC
>CANHKE010000020.1 GCA_947461155.1 Cytophagaceae bacterium
CCAACGTCCAACGTCCAACGTCCAACGTCTAAAGTCTAACGTCCAACGTCCAACGTCTGACGGCTATTTCTCCCACCACCACTTCGAAAAGCTCTTCGAAAATAGCAAGCTGGCGCCTACTGTTTGATTGATTTGGTAGGAGTTTAACGAACCCGCAAGCGAGGTTTGCACGTTGCGGTTATAGGTCTTTAAGCGTAACGAACCGTCGCGTTTCACAAACCATTCAAGTGCCCAATCGCCCAACAAGATCGACGGACTCGTTTGATTTCGCGCATCCGTAAAGCCCCCACTTCGCGTAATACGCAAGCGATCATTCATGTTATAGGAAGCACGCAACTGCAGATTGGATAAGATATCCTGGGATAAAATACCACCTCCCAAATACACATCTATATTCAAATCCTTATTGATTTTATTCGCCAAATTACTCAACTGATTCGACAACATTTCCGTGACATTCCCCATCAAATTCCCAATCGCAACCCCAGTCCCACCATACGGCGAAACCAATTGGCCGAATAACAAAACATTACTCACCTGACGCGTTAATTCCTGCTCATCCGTCTTAATCCGATTCGTAAAGGCCGTTACCGCCCCATTCAAATGAACGTCCTTCGGATAATCCCGAATACCGATATCAAAGGAAACCGATGGCGCCAATAATCGATCTTTCAGGTTAATGGTTACATCTACCGGGTAACGCCGCTTAAATTCAGGTGAATTGCTTTTGTTCGTCGTATCTAATAAAATGGGAAACAGTGAAGCATATTGCGTGTAAACAGCCTTGATGTTTACATTTCCTTCCAATGGATCACCCGTCCAAGAAATACGCGAACCACGCTGAATGGCAAATTTTTTATTAATCAAATTTTGTAGCGTAAAGGTATAATCCCCTTGATCAATCGCATAATCCCCATTCATCCTAAAATCCCCCTTTTTATCCAAAGACAATTTGAGCGCCCCATTTCCATACACCCGCATGATGTCCCCCTTTTTTTGATCAAACTGAACCTCTCCATATGCCTCCGGAGTCAAACTCAAATTCAAATCCATCGTAATGCCATCCTCCTTTAATGCAGCCGAAATCCCCTTTGGATTTACTGCCAAATCCGTCTGAATCGACTCACTTAATAATTCATACGAATCTGCCTCCTTAACCTCCAATTCACGATCCAATGGAATAAACAAACGCGTACCACGCTCACTTTTTAAATTCGCATAGATCAGTAAATTATCCACTGTCCCCGAGATCCGCATTGGCCCAGACGCAAATCCCGTTCCATAATAATAGGACTTCGCATCACGAACGGTATTCAACAATTTAAAGCGATTCAGATCAGCCGTCAAATTCATGTCAAACGGCTTGTCCTTCGGAAAATTCAAGGTCGCATTTAAACGAGCGGTGTTCCCTTCTGTATCTTTCAACAACCAATTCACCCCCTTAATTTGACGTGCTTGAAACTGCACCGTATCCGAAAACAAGATTTGCGTTTTTAAATAATCGAAGGTAGTCCTCCCCCCCTGAACGGCAATTTGACCCGCAAAAACCGGATCACTAATTCCTCCCCCTACGTGCAAATTACCTGACGCCTCACCCAATAATCCCGAAAATAAGCCCGTCGTAAAGGGCTCCAAAATCTGCAAATTCGTCTTATTCAACTCAACCTGAACATCCAATTTATTATCCTCGCCAAAGGGCTTGTACGTCCCGCTGACCGATAATACCGATTCCCCAAGTCGGTTTAAATGGTAATTCAAATCCATGAGTTGTTGGTCCGCCTGATACGTCCCCACCCCCTGAAAATTACCCATATAAAACTTATTCAATCGCAAGGAATCAATCGACAACCAGGAATCCAGACGGGTATTCTGATACCAATTCTGCAAACTGATTTCTGCATTCATCACACCTTGCGCCTTCGTCGCAAACAATGGCCCCAATGTCCCCAGTTGAAACTTGCGCACGCGCAATTTAATCGCCTCCGTCGAGTCCGTAGAGATACTTCCCTGAAGCGCAATCGATTGCTTTTGATTCGAGATCAACACATGTTCCGCCTTCAAGGATTGCCCTTGAATGTAGACCCGATTTTCCGGATCAATCGACCAATCCTGACCTAAGATACGCACATACGAATCCTTAAATCGAAGGGAAAGTCCATCCTGCTCAAACTTCCAAATACCACCAAAATGCGCTGTATTTTCCTCGCCTTGCTGCTTAAAATCTAAGCCAAAATTAATGCGGTCCTGATCCCACAACGCGTCCAACTTTAAATTTTCGGTCGGCGTGAGAAAGTTCAATTGCTGCTTGCGCGACTGAAAAATCAAACTAGATGAGACCTCGGGACCCCCTAAAAATTTCGAACTTTGAAATGAAAACACCGACTGATAAAATTTGTATCCACCCAAAACCAAGGTGTCGGGATAGGCCTCAACGCTCAAAGACAAACTACGTCCTTTGGTGATATTACCTGAAAGAACGGTGTTCCGACCCAGGTCAATCGAAGGAAAAAAGCGATCCATTAACGGGCCAATGTGATGGCAAACCACCGTGAAATCAGCCGCATATTTTTGATCGACCGCGTGCACTTTCGTCGCATAATACCGATTCCGTGCCGACTCATTTTTCGTGAAGTACAAACGATATTCATCCCAAAGCTGAACCAATTCCAACTGCATCCGGGTAGGTACAAAGTCCCCCGTCATTTCAACCGAAACAAACGGCGAACGCAATTGGTACTTCTTTTTAACCCCACGGGTATCCGCCGCAAACGTCACCAAATCCATGGCCAAATCAGCTTGTTTGGGTACCTGCAACAACACATCCTGAAACACAGCTCGCCCATCCAAATCATCCACATCCTGCAAAGTCACATCCAAATCAAATCGCGATTTAATGCGCATCGGATCCGCCGTAAGATGCAATTTCGATAGGTCGGCGCGCTCCACTACCCCCTCCAACTGATACCTCGGTTTTGCCTGACGTAAATTAATTTCCCCGGTCATCGTCGCCACTAAATGCGAATCCTTCACAGCCACAGATCCCTTAAATAATTGCTTCTGCAAATTACCTTTCAACGCCACGCGTTTGTAGCCATATTGATTAAAAAACAGCTCAGAAATTTGGCCATCGAAATCCACATTGGCTGATTGATTTGAGAAACCAGTACCTTTCAATTTAGCTTCCAAATCGATAGTGCCTACATAATCTTCAAGCGCTAGCAATCGGCCTAATTTAAATTTCCGCAATTTGACAAAACCATCATACCCAGAAAAGGCCATCGAATCTTTTAAGCGCATGCTGAAATCCGCTTCCATGTAGCCCAAGCCAGTATTCAACTGACCCGATGTTTTAAAATTAACATTGCTTCCTTTGAATTTTCCCCCGAAAGAAACCGCCCCCAAGATGCGCATTTTATCAGCCGCAGGCTTTGAAATAAACACGGCTAAATCCTCTGGAAGAAACATGGATTGTTTCATTTGGAAATCCATGAGCGTCTTATCCAAATTCGGCAAACCCACAAAATCAAAGTCTCCACGCAAGATACTTTTTCGACCAAAACCAAGCGCAAACTGACGTAATTTCAAATTATCGACAGTACCAGACAGTAAGCCATTTAGCTTGTACGTCCCTTTGTAAGGCGCCATCGCCTCAATGAATTTACTGACATCGGCACTAGTCAAACGCGAATTAACCAAATGCGCTTGCATGTTCGCGCGCGTAATCCACTGCGTCAAATCATCGATTTTCTTGTAATTCACCACAAAGCGGTCACTGATCCAGGAATCGTTTATCCGTAATCCCAATTGATCAAAACGCATTTGTTTGTCGGAGATCATAAACTGCGTATCCAACCTTTTAATACACAAATTGGTTTGTGGTGCGATGGCATTAAAGCCAATTGTACGTAAACCAATCGTATCTCCTTTGGAATAAAACTGGTGCACAATGGAATTGATATGAGCGATCTCAAAGTGTGACAAATCAAAATGCTGGGGGGTAGCCGTATTTTTGACTTGTTCGTCGTCCAAAATAAACGACCCATCCACCACCTCTGCTTCCTTAATCACGAAGACGCTTGAACCAGTTTGTGGACCCGTGCTAGTGCGATTTACCCACGCAATAATTTGATCGATAAAATGATTTAGATTAACGGTACCGTTCTTTTTTTCAAGAATCAAATGCACGCGTGGTTGGTATAAACGCGCATAATCCATCGTAGGCCTACCAGATTGCAAAAACAAATCAGCGATACTGAAATTGATATCCAGCTTCTCGATGTAGATCATTTCTTTGCCCCACGGATCTTTGACACGCAAACCCTTTAAACTAAGTTCATCAAAAAACTTGATTTGAATGCCTTGTAGGGTCAAGGGATATCCGATGGCCTTTTCAATTTTAGGGCTAAAATATTGGGCTAAAAGAGTTTGATTGGCCGGGGCACGCAGCAGAAGAATACAGGTGAAAACAAGCAAAAAGAATCCCAACAATCCATATAGGACCGATTTAGCGAGGATCTTTAGGTATTTTACCATGTTTACTATTTTTGCCCTATTTTTGCAGACAAATGGTCCTACTAGCAATCGAATCTTCGTGTGACGAAACTTCCGCAGCCGTACTGGTTAACGGAGAATTAAAGTCAAATATTATCTCCACCCAATTGATACATACCGAATGGGGTGGCGTCGTTCCCGAGTTAGCCAGTAGAGAACATCAAAAAGCGATCATTCCGGTCGTTCAAGAGGCTCTGCAAAAAGCAAATATAAACAAAAATGACCTGAATGCCATTGCATTTACACGTGGCCCAGGATTGTTGGGTGCCCTACTCGTAGGAACCTCCTTTGCTAAAGCCCTTTCCCTGAGTTTACAGATTCCGCTCATCGAGGTAAATCACATGCAGGCGCACGTATTGGCTCATTTCATCGAAGAACCTCGGCCACAATTTCCGTTCCTTTGCCTGACCGTGAGCGGTGGCCATACCCAATTAGTCTGGGTGACATCCGCACTCGAGATGGAGGTGATTGGCGAAACACAAGACGATGCGGTAGGGGAAGCCTTTGACAAAACGGCTAAGTTGATCGGATTGCCTTATCCGGGTGGTCCGCTCATCGATAAATTTGCCAAAGAAGGAAACCCCGACAAATTCCCATTCTCCTTGGGCGAAATGCCAGGATTGAACTTTTCATTTTCCGGCATCAAAACCGCCATCCTCTACTTCCTGCAAAAAGAAACGCAGAAGAACCCCAATTTTATTGAGGAAAATAAGGCCGACATCTGTGCGTCGGTTCAAAAAACGCTCATCGACATGCTGTTGCGAAAGGTAAAAAAAGCGATGCGGGAGAAAAATTGCCAGCAAATCGCCATAGCGGGGGGTGTATCGGCGAATTCGGGTTTACGTAGTCGGCTGCAAGAAATGGGTGCCGAAGCTGGCTGGGATGTGTTCATCCCCGCCTTTCAATATTGCACCGATAATGCGGGCATGATTGCCATGGCAGGTCATTTCAAATACGAAGCGGGGGAATTTACGGATCAGGACGTTGCGCCGTTAGCGCGGTATTCGCTGTAATCTCCAGGTTAAAACCTGAGGCGATCAAAAAAACCTAGTAACCCCAGGTTTTAACCTGGGGATTCTACGCGAAGCGTATCTACACTAATGATTTCAACGCATTCCAAAACGCCATTTTCAAGGCCTTTTCCTCATCCGTTAACGTCGAAATAAATCGCGGGAAATAATACATTTTACTCGCCCCTATGGTCACCACTTCTTGCGCTTGTAAACCAGCCAAAGCCTGTTCACCCAAGAAAATGTAGCGCGTTGCAGGGGTCTTTTCAACAAATTCAGCCAGAGGCACTTGAATTTCCGAAGGATCTAACACCGCCCAATCCGTAGCCGGAAGCACCAAAGGCGGCGCAGAAAAAATCAAGGATAATCGAGACTTTTCCAAATCTGAAATATCCCCAATAATTAACCAAGGAGTAGAAACTTGTGGTATGTATGCAGCTTCGACTGCCTCCACCGGAACCTCCTCTACCAGACCTTGCGGTCGGTCTGCAGGAACCCAATAGATGACATCATCCACATATAAAGCCGCTAAATCTACTCCCTGATCCATATTTATGCCAATGAACCGCGCAACACACAAGCCTCACGATCTGGGCCCGTTGAAATAAAGTTGATCGGTAAATCTAAATGCTTCTCTAAGAATTTAATATAAGCCGAAAGCTCCGCTGGCAATTCCTCAAAACGACGCATACCCTCCAACGAGCAATTCCATCCTTTCAAGGTTTCATAAACAGGCTTCACTTTGATATCCGTAATCTCAAAAGGGATTTGATCCGTCACTGTTCCATCCGGCATTTCGTATCCCGTACACACTAAAATTTCCTCAAAAATATTCAAGACATCGGCCTTCATCATGATTAATTGAGTCACCCCATTAATCATCATCGCATATTTCAAGGCTGGTAAATCGATCCAACCGCACCGACGCGGCCGACCAGTCGTCGAACCAAATTCACGACCTTCCTGACGCATACGCTCACCCACCTCGTCTTCCAATTCCGTAGGGAATGGACCCGAACCCACACGCGTCGCATAAGCTTTAAAAATACCAAACACCTCGCCAATATTCTTAGGCGCCACACCCAGACCCGTGCAAGCACCGGCCGTAATTGTGTTGGATGAAGTCACGAATGGATAAGAACCAAAGTCAACGTCCAATAAGGATCCCTGAGCACCTTCAGCCAAAATCGTCTTGCCTGCTTGGATCGCATGATTCACCGAATATTCCGAATCCACTAAATGGAATTCCTTCATAAACGCAACCGCCTCAAAGAATTCCTTCTCCGCTGCAGCTAAATCATATTCAAATTTATAGACATCCAAAATCGCCTTGTGACGATCAACCAATGCCTGGTATTTAGTAGGAAAATCCGGAGAAATCATATCCCCCACACGCAATCCTTGGCGTGAAATTTTATCTGTGTACGTGGGCCCAATACCCTTCAACGTCGAACCAATCTTCGCATCCCCCTTTGCTTTTTCATACGCTGCATCCAATAACCGGTGCGTGGGTAAAATGATCGAAGCTTTTTTCGAAATCTCCAGATTCTTACGCAAATCCAAATTAAAATGCGCCAAGCCTTCAATTTCCTTTTTGAAAATAATCGGATCTAATACCACCCCATTTCCAATGATATTCTGTACTTCTTGACGGAAAATGCCCGAGGGGATTTGATGCAAAACATGCTTAAAACCATCAAATTCAAGTGTGTGACCTGCATTTGGCCCACCTTGAAAACGTGCCACTACTTGGTAACGAGGCGCTAAAACATCCACAATCTTTCCCTTGCCTTCATCTCCCCACTGTAAGCCTAATAATACATCAACTGCCATAAAATTGTAATCTATATGATAAAATTATTCTTGAGAATGCGCTTGGTACTGATCCCGAAACTCACATTGCTTCTTGGTACAGGATCCATAAAAAATTAACGAGTGGTGCATGACATTGAAATGTAACATTTCCCCCACTAAACTCTGAATCGTTTGCACACGCGGATCGCAAAATTCCGTCACCTTGTGGCAATCCGTACAAATTAAATGATCATGCTGCCGGCGTCCATACGACTTTTCAAATTGCGCCTGATTGCGACCAAACTGATGTTTGGCAACCAAATCACACTCAACCAAAACGTCTAGGGTATTATAAACTGTCGCCCGTGAAACCTGATATTTCTTGTTTTTCATGGAGATATACAACTCCTCCACATCAAAGTGATCATCGCGCAAATAAATCTCTTCCAAAATCGCAAAGCGCTCCGGTGTCTTCCGCAAACCCTTGTTTTCCAAGTATGCTGTGAAAATCTTTTTAACCGAATCGAACTTCTCTATTTCTGCGGACATTATTGAAAAAAAACAACGTAAAATAAGGAAAAAAAAGGGAAAAAAGCTACTAATCTTCCCGCGCCACCTCGATTACTCCCGAAACCATTTCCAGCTCCGTAACCAAATTTTCCAAGTGCGCTGTATCATGAATCATCAACGAAATCTTTCCCTCAAACAATCCATCCTTCACCCCAATCGAAAGCGCCGTAATATTCACCTTTAACTCATCCGAAATCACCCGCGTCACATCATTCACCAACCCCACCCGGTCAATCCCCCGAATCGTCAATTCAACCACAAAAGACATTTGAATTTGACTCGTCCACTGCGCCTTAATCACACGATCCCCATGCCGCGACAACAACTCTGTCGAATTCGGACAAGTCGTCCGGTGAATTTTTATCCCCTCATTGATCGTCACAAACCCAAAAACCTCATCCCCCGAAATCGGATTACAACATTTCGCCAAAGTATAATCCACCTTGTCCATGTCCTCCCCAATCAACAACATATCCGACTCCTTGCGGTTCTGCTCCACCTGACGCATGCCACTCTTGAACGTCTTCGCATCCGTGATCGGAGACTGAATCGACTTCTCCGCCTGCTTGCGTTCATGCAATTCTTTGTCCAACTTCCAATGTTTCAGTTGGTCGACCGAAATGTAATTCTTACCAAAACGGTAAAACAAATCATTCGCATCTTTCGCATTGAAATAGGCACGCAGCTGATTCGTAATCTCCAAGGTTAAATTAGGAAAACCCAAATGCTTCAATCGATGCTCCACCATATCCCGACCCGAAATCAAATAGGTCTTATTTTCTTCCTTGATGCATTCCTTAATCCGCGCTTTAGCCTTCGTCGTCGTCACAATGCGCAACCAATCCTCCGACGGCTTTTGCTTCGATGAAGTCAAAATTTCGAGCTGATCGCCATTGGCCAACTTATGTGACAGAGGCACCAATTTACCCCCTACTTTCGCACCGATGCAATGACCACCCACCTCCGAGTGAATCTCAAAGGCAAAATCCAAGGCTGTAGCCCCGGCTTGCAAGACAACCAATTTACCTTTAGGTGTAAAAACGAAAACCTCCTCGTTGTACAACGAGTTTTTGATATCGTCCACGAGCTCGACGGCCGACTGGCTCTTATCGTTCATTTCGAGCGCCTCACGCACTTGGCTTAACCAAGACTCGAACGCCTGCGACGTGCGCGTGTCTGTTCCTTTGTATTTAAAATGCGCAGCAACCCCTTTCTCCGCAATCTCGTCCATACGCTTCGTGCGAATTTGCACCTCCACCCAGCGACCTTCCTTATCATTTCCAAAAGGCATACTCATCACCGTCGTGTGCAAGGATTCGTACCCATTCGACTTGGGCGTCGAAACCCAATCCTTCAAACGGCTTGGATTCGGTCGGTAATGATCCGTAACAATACTATAAACCTCCCAGCACTCTCCCTTCTCTCGCTCTAAAGGCACATCCAACACCACCCGAATCGCAAATAAATCGTAAATCTTTTCAAAAGGAGTATCCGACTTCTTAATCTTATTGTAAATGGAATAAATGGATTTCGGCCGACCTTTAATGGTATACCTAATCCCGCGATCATCCAAAGACTTTTTGATCGGACGAATAAACTGATCCACGAAATTTTCGCGATTCTGCTTGTTCTCCATCAACTTATTCGCAATCTCCTTGTAAGCCTCCGTCTCCGTAAACTTCAATCCCAAATCCTCCAACTCCGTCTTAATGGCATTCAAACCTAGGCGATGTGCCAAAGGCGCATACAGATAGATCGTCTCGGAGGCAATTTTCAATTGCTTCTCTTTGGCCATACTTTCGAGCGTCCGCATGTTATGCAGACGATCGGCCAACTTGATCAAAATCACGCGAATGTCATCCGAGAGAGTCAACAACATCTTGCGGAAATTCTCCGCCTGTTGCGAGGTTCCGTACTCAAAAGTCCCCGCAATCTTCGTTAATCCATCAATAATCTGAGCAATCTTGGGGTTGAACATCTTTTCGATTTCCCCCAATGTCGTATTCGTATCCTCGACCACATCATGCAATAACGCCGCTATGATGGACGTCGTACCTAAGCCAATTTCCTCCACACAAATTTGTGCGACGGCTAACGGATGATAAATGTATGGCTCGCCTGATTTGCGCCGCATTTCTTTGTGCGCATCGGCCGACAATAAAAATGCTTTCTTGATTTCCTTCGCATCGTCATCTTTCAAGTAAGGCTTAGCCGTACGCAAAAGCTTGCGGTAGCGCTTTAAAATCTCGAGACGTTCTGCTTCTAAATCAATTTTCATATTTAATCCGCTTGAATTAATGCCACCGCCATCGCAGAAATACCCTCAGCTCTCCCCACAAAACCCAAACCCTCCGAGGTTGTCGCTTTTACTGAAATTTGATCGACATCAATTCCCATGACAAGCGCTAAATTTTCTTTAATTGCCGGAATGTGTGGATTCAATTTTGGCCGATCCAGCACCACCGTCACA
>CANHKE010000021.1 GCA_947461155.1 Cytophagaceae bacterium
GTATGGATTACCAAAATTCAGGCAGTTGGTGATTGCCACCGGCAAACCTCCCGAACAAACAATATTACGCGCCGCCTCCGCGACTGCCATCGCACAACCCTCTTCTGGATCCGCGTTCACGTAACGTGAATTACAGTCAACGGTAATCACGATTGACTTATCGGATCCATGAACCTTCACAACACCTGCATCCGATGGTGCATTCGTGTTACGATTTGCCCGACCGATTGATGAATCATATTGTTCCGCAACCCACTTCTTCGAAGCGATGTTTGGGTGATTCATTAAGAAATCCAATGCCTTTGGCAATTCTGCCGCTGGAATATCTTGTACTGAATTGATGTCAAATTTCTTGAACTCTTGGAAGTATGCAGGCTCTTTGTATTCGCGGTGATATACCGGTGCGCCTCCGCCCAATACCAAATCATCCGCTGGAACGTCTGCGACTAACACGCCATCTTGATAGAATTCCAAACGCTTCGTATCCGTAACGGTACCTATTTGCTCGCAATTCAAATCCCACTTATCAAAAATCTTCTTCGCCTCCGCTTCACGTCCTTTTTCGACGACGATCAACATCCGCTCTTGTGATTCAGATAATAAAATCTCAAATGGCTTCATATTTGCCTGGCGCGTCGGAACTTTGGAAAGATCAATAATCATTCCATGCTCTCCTTTGGCAGACATTTCTGACGTCGAGCAGATAATTCCTGCCGCACCCATATCCTGAATACCGATCACACAACCCGCTTCAATGATTTCCAATGAAGCTTCTAATAATAATTTCTCTTGAAAAGGATCCCCTACTTGAACCGCAGGTAATTTTTCAGATGATTTGGACGTAATATCCTCAGAAGCAAAACTTGCTCCACCAATTCCATCTTTACCTGTCGCAGATCCTACGATAAATACGCCATTACCAACCCCATACGAAATGGCAGATGCTTGGGTTCCTACTTTTAAAATACCGGCTGAAAAAGCATTCACAAGTGGATTGACATTGTAACAATCGTCAAATTGAACCTCACCACCGACGGTTGGGATACCAAACGCATTCCCATAATCACCAATACCTTTTACAACTCCTTTCACCAACCACTTCGTTTTGGCCAAATCGATGTTACCAAAACGCAATGAATTTAACTGAGCGATCGGACGCGCACCCATGGTGAAAATATCCCGGTTGATACCGCCTACCCCCGTTGCCGCACCTTGATAAGGTTCTAAGGCAGAAGGGTGATTGTGCGATTCAATTTTGAAGGCACAGCCTAAACCATCGCCTAGGTCAACAAGACCAGCGTTTTCTTCGCCGGCTTTGGCCAACATACGTGGAGAATCTTTCGGCAAAGTCTTTAACCAAACAATGGAGTTCTTGTAACTACAGTGTTCTGACCACATGACAGAGAAAATAGACAACTCCGTAAAATTCGGCTTGCGGCCTAAAATTTCCTGAATACGGTCGTATTCTTCGGACAATAAACCTAATTTTTTGGCTGTTTCTACGGTTGGTAAGCTTTCGATCGATTCCACAATAAATTGTTAAAGTAAGATATGCTCTTGCATCGACGCAAGAAGGCACAAAGGTAATAAATTTCGAGGAGAGACCCGAAAAAATATTTGGTAAAAATAGCAAGATGTATAGCCGCGATTCCTCGCGTCTTACGTCTAATGTCTTACGTTCAAAAAGACGCGAAGTGTCGCGTCTCTACAAAATCTTCCAACGTCTAATGTCAAGCGTCTGACGTCCAAAAAGACGCGAAATATCGCGTCTCTAAAGTCTAATGTCCAACGTCCAGCGTCTATGAAGAAAGGAATCGGCGTAAAAACGCCTCAAACTTTGGCAATCCCTGAAGGTTTGCCAAAGAAAAAAGACACGAAATATCGCGTCTCTAAAGTCTAACGCCTAACGTCTAAAGTCCAGCGTCTAAAGTCTGACGTCTAATTTTTATATGCCCCAATACTTCCGATCCTCCGGCACATCGACATCCCTGAATTTGTCGGAGAAGTGAACGATCTCACAAAGCATAGGATTTTGACGCCAAAATTTACCTAAGCCTTGATCGCCACTCCAATGATTAAACAAAGGTCGCAATGCGTTCGGAATTAATACGGGCGGGGAATTAACTCCTTGAAACGAAGCGACAATGGCTCTATCCGGATTTGCCAGCGACGTCAAGTTCTTCAAATGCGAAGTTGTCAGAAAAGGCAAGTCACATAATAAAACTAGGACATCACGCGAAATATCGACCACTTTAAGTCCTACAGCCAGCGTTTCTCCCATTCCTTTTTCCCATTCTTCCACTTCAACAAAAGATAAGTTGGGAAACTCCTTTTGTAAATTTTCTACAATTCGAATCGATTGATCTACCTCAGCCCCAAGACAAACCAACACATCTTGACAAACTGAAAAGGCTAGTCGAATGGATTGCTCCAAAAGACTTTGGCCTTGATAAACTAATAATTGTTTCGCTTCCCCTAAACGAGTCGAGGCCCCTGCAGCCAAAATTAAACCGACCATTTAAATGGAACTTAGGTCAAAAGGTAAGGTGCGAACACGTTTACCAGTGGCTAGGAAAATGGCATTACATAAAGCCGGTGCAATCGGAGGTAATCCAGGCTCCCCGACACCACCGGGCTCTTCTTCATTTTGCATGACATGAATAACTGCATCAGGTATTTCGCCTTGTCGGATCACCGCATAGTCATGAAAATTACTTTGTTCGGTCACGCCATGGTTTCGCGTGATTTCGTTTTTGATGGTTGCCGACAAGCCATAGGCCAAATTACTTTGCATTTGGGCTACGATATTATCGGGGTTCACGGCAAAGCCGCAATCGATCACGGAGTAAATCTGATTAATCTTGACACCTGTACCTTGTTTTTCAACGACAAATGCATGTGCAGCTATACTCGCAAAAGAACGCGCGATGGCGATACCTATGGATTTTCCCGCTTTGCGTTTGGCACGATAATCTGAAATTTCAGCGAGCTTATTCAGCACAGCGATAAACCGAGGTGAATCTTTCAATAATTGCAAACGTAAATCCAAGGGATCCTTTTCCCCTTCATGGGCAAGTTCGTCTATGAAACATTCTTGTGCATATACGTTGGTAGACGCATACACCGAACGCCACCACAAAATAGGCATTTGCGGATCAACCCAATTAAACGAATTGCGTCTAGCGGGAAACGCATAGGGACTATCTTCCACGCTAATTCCTTCACCAGCCCACGGATCTACTTGTCCACGCATATCTGCTTTAAACACATTCGCCATGATCGATGCACCGTTTAAACGATGTTCGAATGCCAATACATTTCCTTGATTATCAATCCCCCCTTGCATCGCCGAAATCATTCCTGGACGGAAAGGTCCTTGTTGGATATCTTCCTCCCGCGTCCATATCACTTTTACCGGCGCATTAACCTGACGTGAAATATGAGCCGCTTCTAATACATAATCGTAATAGGCTTTTCGGCCAAATGCGCCACCTAAGAATGTTACATTGATTTTAACTTGTTCAGGTTTCATTCCTAAATAACCTGCCAATTCCGTAACCAAACTATCCGGCCCTTGTACAGGCGCCCAGACTTCCACTTTACCATCCTGCACAAATACCGTCGCGTTACATGGCTCCATCGGCGCGTGGGCCATAAATGGAGTCTGATACGTTGCTTGAATTTTGTAATCCGAAAGTTGTAACGCTTTTGAAAAATCACCAACGGCTGCATCTTTATAGGTCACCCCATCCGATTGCGCTTTGGCCTTCGCTGCATTAAAATATTGTGAGGTCGCACTTTCGGCAGATCCTTCGGAGGACCACGTGGCTTGGACCAACTTCTTTCCTTTTAAAGCTGCCCAATACGATTCGGCCACCACGGCGATGGCTTCCGACTTCGAACGGGCTTTTTGATTTAATTCAATATCTGGTGAAAATGGACCATGGTAAAAATTACGTTCCGTCTTCAACACAAATCGAACCCCTTTCACGCCCATGGCTTGATCCGCTTGAAACGATTTGACTTTGCCATAGATCGTTGGCGCATGCACAATACTCGCATATAACATACCTGGCAATTGTACATCCAAGCCAAAAATCGCAGTTCCATCCACTTTAGACGTCACATCTGGCCGGAATGATTTTTTACCTAATTGCGTAAACTCACTCCAAGTCTTCAATTTTGGTTTTTGTGGAACAGGTAGTTTGGTCGCTTCTTCGACTAACTCGCCATAACTTAATTTGGCACCTGAGTTTCGGTTGATGATAAAACCCGCTTTGGCATAACAATCAGCGATGGAAACTTTCCAGCGATTCGCGCCTGCTTGCATGAGCATTTCCTTAACCGCAGCACCGGCAGTACGCATAGGGATCCAACGGGTCCGAACGGAAGAGGAACCTCCCGACAATTGCGAACCAAAACGTGCGGAACCATCCGTCATTTGAATGTCTACTTGTTCCAACGGAATTTCCAATTCCTCCGCGATCAACATCGGTAAGGATTGATAGGTCCCTTGGCCCATATCGGGCCGAGGGTTGAACAAGGTTACTTTGCCCGATTCATTGATGACAATGTATGGACTTATTTCAACGCCTAATTGCGTTACTTTTTGTAAGGATTTTGCTTTACCTGAAACGGAAAAACCTAAGGCTAGGACAAATACCGACTGGCTTCCGATGCGAATAAAGTCGCGTCTTGATGTTTTCATGGCTTAGGCTTTTTTCGTTTTTTGAATTTTAGAGGCAGCAGCGTGAATGGCTTGACGCATGCGGGGATAGGTACCGCACCGACAAATATTTCCGGCCATAGCGTTATCAATATCTGCATCAGAGGGATTGGCGTTTGTGGCCAATAAAGCAGATGCGGCAAGTATTTGACCCGATTGACAATAGCCACATTGCGGAACTTGAGCTTCAATCCAGGCTTCTTGGACCGCATTTCCAGCCGCAAGGCCTTCAATGGTTGTTATTTTATCGCTTGGTTTAAGCGTCGAGACAGGCGTCGAACATGACCGAATCGGAGAACCATTCACTAATACCGTACAAGCGCCACACAACCCCATCCCACAACCAAACTTCGTACCCGTATATTTTATCTCATCGCGAATGACCCACAAAAGTGGGGTGTCTGAATCTACATCGACCCGATGTTTCTTCGTGTTTACAGTTAACTGAAAAATAGGCATAGCTAAATTTTAAATACCCTTAAATTTACAATAAAATTTAAAATATCCACTTAGGGTTCTATTTTTGCCAAATGCTCCAACCGAACGAAATTGAATTTATTGCAACAAATGGCCACCGAAGTCCATCGGACATTGCCTTGGATGCACGTAAATTTCCGGAGCTCGATATCAAAAAATTGGCCCATCAAATTCAGGCGCGCCAAAAATTAACCGAAAAATTACCTCATTGGGTAGCCAATCGTCAGATATATTTCCCTGCCAGCATTTCGCTTGAACAATCCTCATCCGAAAGTACAGCTTCCTTCAAAGCCTCCTTGGTTTCGGGAAGACTGATTGATATCACGGGTGGAATGGGCGTGGATGCGTGGGCCTTTGCACAAACATGTTCAGAGGTAACCTATGTAGAAATGGAAGAGGAATTAGCGGCGATCACCAAATACAATCATGCGGTACTCGGCGTTAAAAACATCACCCATTACGCTTCCAATGGCTTAGACGTTTTAAATCAAGTGGATGTTGACTGGATTTATGCAGATCCAGCGCGAAGAAATGAACATGGGGAGAAGGTGATTTTGTTTAAAGATTGCCAACCGAATGTGTTGGATGTGATTGCGCAACATCCCGACAAAAAAATGTTGATTAAAACGAGTCCTGTGTTAGACATCTCACGGGCGATACAGGAATTGGGAGGTGTTAGCCAGGTATATGTTGTTTGTAGCAAACAAGAAGTGAAGGAATTGCTATTTGTGAAACAGGGCTCACCAACCATGGATCCGCTGATCACTATTGTGGAAGATGGAAGGACTATTTTTGAAGGTACGCAGGCGAAGGAGCGATTAGTTGAAAATACAATCGGACCCGTTAAACACTATGTTTACGAAGCACACCCCGGCATTTTGAAAGCGGGATTTTTCAAATCCGTGTTGCAGGCCAATATGGTCCAATTGGGCGATCATACACACCTTTACAGCTCGGATGAATTTGTTGGCGAATTTCCAGGCAAAATATTTGAGGTAATTGAATCGGGTCCAGTTCAGGGAAATTGGTTACCAGTAAAACAAGCCAATATCAGTACGCGCAATTTTCCCATGAGCCCAGAGGCCTTGCGGAAAAAGTTAAAGTTGAAGGATGGAGGGGAATTTACGCTCTTTGGTATTCAAAATTCGAGCAAAAAAAATGAGCTGATTCTCAGCAAAAAAATTACCTTTGCTCATTCAAATTAACACATCAACACATTATCTCATGATGAAAGGCATATTATTCGGTCTACTATGCACCTTGGCGACAAGTACGATGTACGCTCAAGTATTTTCGGGTTTAGAGGAAATTGACAAAGCGAAGAAAGAAGGATTTTATACCTACATTAATTCGGAGGAGAAATATGTCATAGAGGCCTGGAAGAAGTATTTAAAGCCATTGGGACAGGTTGAAAATGGCCGCAATAACAGCGCCATTCATGTTTATTCGGCTAAAATCAAAGAAATTTCAGAAAAACCGGTAACCTTATTATCGAAAGTCACAGAAGAAAAAAACAAAACCAAATTGTTTATTTCGATTAGTACGGGACCTGATGCCTATATTCAGACCGGACATGAATCATTTCGTGAAGCAAGTAATTGGGTGGAGGAATTTGTACGCTTGATCAATTTGGAGGAGGATGTGCGCACGGAAGAGAAAAAACTAAATGAATTAATTTCGACGAAGGCGAAGCAGCAAAAAGCAGCAGAACGCATTGTTCGGGAATTAGACTCCAATAAACGTCAAGCAGAACTTTTGACAAAAAAATTAGAAGAAGCAAAGCTTGAAAAAGAAAAGATTTTGGCTAATCAAGAACAGAATCGATTGGATGCCAAATCAAATGAAGATGCCATTTTATTGCAAGCGCAAAAGCTAGAAACAGCTAAACAAAAGATTAAATGAGAGTTCTAAAAATTTGGTTGTTGGCCGGGATATTTTGCCTATTCAATTGCAATTTTGGCATGGTTGAATATGCCGCGTTGCATCCGCAAACTGAAAAAACCACGCAAGTAGACAGCACGCAAAAACATACGGTTTATGCGCCTAGTAAGGAAATGGCTATCGTGAGTGAACCTGATAAACAAAAGGAAGAAGGTAAGATTTCAATTGCAGAGGTTATTTGGTCAGGGGTAAAATTCATGACTGCGATGTTGCTCAAAATCATCATTTCCATTATCTAATGCCATCATTTCAAGTTCGGACGCGGGTGAATGCCCCGATGCAAGACGTTTGGACTTTGTTCGATGCGACTTTATTAGCCAAGCTTTCTCCCCCATTTCCGAAGGTACGCATCGTTCGTTTTGATGGATGTCAAACGGGTGACATGGTTAGTTTGGAATTAAATTTACTTTTCGCAAAGCTGCCTTGGACATCGCAAATAACAGATTCGATTCAAAATGAGGACGTTTGTGCTTTTGTGGATGAAGGTGTTGAAATGCCATTTGGGCTAAGGGCTTGGCGCCATGAACACCTCATTGAAAAACAGGATGTGACATCATGTACCATCGTGGATCAGATTTCCTTTAAAACGAATTATTTGCTTTTAGACTATCTTTTATTTCCTTTGTTTTGGGGAATGATTGTGTACCGAATTCCTCTATACAAATTGTATTTAAACCTATAATCGAGCGTATGAAATTAACATTGACTCAAAAAATCATCATTGGTTTTGTCTTAGGCCTAGCATTAGGTGAATACTTTTTTTTAAGCCTTAGCCCAGAGGTGGCGCACCAGTGGGCAGGTTATGTGCAAGTTGTATCCAAAATATTCTTACGTCTGATAAAAATGATCGTAGGACCACTTGTTTTCTGCACGTTGGTCGTAGGTATTGCTAAATTAGGCGACTTCAAGGCCGTAGGTCGTATTGGAATTAAGACAATCGGGTATTTCTATTTTGCGACCATTTTGTCATTAGTGACAGGTTTGGTTGTTGTCAATGTAACCCAGCCAGGCAGCTTGCAAAGTTGGCCTAAACCCGCAGCAGGAACTGAAACTGGCATCGATGCTAGCAAAACAAAATCCTTAGAAGACTTCATTTTACACATCTTTCCTGATAGCTTTTTCAAGGCGTTGGCGGAAAATGAAATCCTACAAATTGTCATTTTTTCCTTGTTTTTTGGGGTGGCCTTGGGGTCGATTGGTGAAACAGGCAAGAAACTCATTCATGTGATTGAGAACTTAGCAGAGGTCGTATTCAAAATGGTTAATTACGTTATGGAGGTGGCACCTTATGCTGTTTTTGCGGCGATGACGACGGTGGTGGCCAATAAAGGTTTAAGTATTTTAATTAGTTACGGATATTTGATGATTTGTTTCATGGGCGGACTCTTGTTTTTCACAACGGTCATTCTGTGGATAATCGCAGCGGTAAACGGAATCAATTATTGGAAATTATTGAAAGAGCTGAAAGAGGCTTTGTTGATTTCTTTTTCAACGGCCAGTTCGGAGGCTTCGTTTCCTCAAACCATTGCGGCTTTGGAGAAATTCGGTTGCAGCCGTCGGATCGTTGGATTCGTCCTGCCCTTGGGTTATAGCTTCAATTTAGATGGATCAATGTTGTATATGACCTTTGCAACGGGATTTATTGCGCAAGCGTATGGTGTTCATTTAAGTCTTGAGCAACAAATCACAATGTTGTTGACGCTAATGATTACATCCAAAGGAATTGCGGGTGTTCCAAGAGCATCCTTGGTGATTATTGCGGGTACATTAACCATGTTTAATTTACCGGCGGAGGGCATTGCATTATTGCTTGGTGTAGATCCCTTTTTAGATATGGGCCGCACGGTTACTTCGGTCGCTGGTAATGGAGTGGCAACATGTGTGGTATCAAAGTGGGAGGGTGAATTTAACCCAACTACTTAACGGAATTAAACGTCATTTGGACAGCTTTGCGTGCAGGGAAAAGCGCAGCGAGGCCTGTGATGAAAATCACCACCAAGGCTGTCCAAATAAAATCCCAAGGATTCATTTTGATCGGATAGGCATCGATTAAGGCATTAGGTATTCCCAATGACACGACGCCGAATTGTTGCTGTATCGTCGCAAACACAAATCCAAGCAGCATCCCCAAAGCTGCACCGGAAAAGCTGATTAACGCACCAATCCACAAAAACGCCCGAAAGACTTGTTGGCGTGTTACCCCCAACGCCATCAACGTATACAAATCCTTTCGCTTCTCAATCACGAGAAGTGACAGCGCGTAGAACAGGGTAAATGAGGCGATTCCCATCACGAACGCCATGATTAAAAAGACGAATAGTTTTTCAATTTTAATGGCTTTTAAGAGAAGCGCATGTTGTTCATCACGTGTTTGAATGGCAAATTGAGGCCCTAATAGTTGGTTGATTTGACTTTTGACGAGCGCATCATCCGCGCCTTCTTGTAACATGATTTCATAGGCGGAGCGCGTGCCTGGGATACCCACCAATTCTTCCATCCAGTCCAAGGGAACGACAACGGTTTGATTATCAAAATTTTGTTCGACTTCTAGGACGCCGGAAGGGAAAAAGAAATTGCGTCGAATGGCATTTTCGTTGAGTGCGGCACGTTTCAATTGCGTATGATTCGGATACCAGGCTTCCACAGGTTCGAATACATTTTCGAAACTCATGCCCATCGCCAAAAAGACACCAATACCCACTAAAGCAAACGGATGTTCGCCGGATTGGACAAAATAATCTCCTTCAACCACCTGGTTTTTTAGTCGGCCAGCAGCCAAATAAGACGCATCCACCCCTTTCATCCGAACGACTAATTGTTTTTGATCGTAACGAATGAGGCCTTGATCTTCCAAAATGGGATTAATGAACTTCAGACCGGGAATCTGTTTCAGCTTGGTTAACTGGATTGAGTCGAGTTGAAATCGGGTTCCTTGCGCAGATACAATTTTGAGATCTGGATCAAAGGTATTGAAAAGGCCTTTTTGAAAATCTTCTAGTCCATTAAATACGGAAAGGATTAACACGAGCGCCATGACTTCCACGCCCACGCTAATCATAGCGATACGTGAAATCAAGGAGATAAAGCTCGCCTTACTTTTTGAAAAAAAATACCTTTTTGCAATAAATAAGGAAAAATTCACGGGGTCAAAACATTAAAGTTCTTCAGAGGGA
>CANHKE010000022.1 GCA_947461155.1 Cytophagaceae bacterium
AGCAATTGATCTACGCAGAAGGCGATGTGCCTTCTCGCCTATTCTATTTAGTTAAAGGGAAAGTGAAAACCTACCATACAAACCGTGAAGGCAAGTATTTCATTACGTCTTTCGTTAAACCTGGGGAGTTTTTTGGCTATGTAGATCTGTTGGAAAATCAAATCTACCGGGAATCAGCCGAATCCCTCGAAGATGCAACAATCCTAAGCATTTATGCCCAGGATTTCATGTCAAAAATGGCGGAAAACATTCACGTTGAAATCTATTTTCGTAAAGCTTTGACAAACTACTTATTGAAAAATGAGTCCATACTTTTCTCCATGGCCTATCAATCCCTCCGCAAGCGCGTGGCTCAGGCATTAGTCGAATTAGTCAAAACCTATGGTAGCAATGTAGCCGGTCCGGTCACGATGAAATTATCTCGGGAAGATTTGGCATCGCGCGTAGGTACAGCCACCGAATCCGTCATCCGCACGCTAAGTGATTTCAAAAAAGAGGGATTAATCGAAGTCAAAGGATCTGAATTAACCATTCTAGAAGCGGAAAAATTAGCCAATCTGAAATACTAAGGCTTCCAAGTTTCGGTGAATGGATGGCAAATGATGGGTGTAATTTGGGCATGCTGTAAATAAGCGGAATGCCCCACACCGATTCCATAGGCTCCTCGGAACAATAAGACGCTCACAACGATCCAACCAAGCCATTTCAACCACGGTTTTCCATGGCCCAACCATTGGATACCCCAAACCGAAAAGCGCAATGCGGGTAAGGTAGCTAGTCCAAAACTGATCATACTCAAGGCTCCCAGCCAAGGACTCGGTTGGATCAACGCGATACTTAAACCGCCCAATACAAGCCCACAGGGTAATAATCCATTGCTCATTCCGAGAAAGAAATAGCCAATGGGTCCTAGCTTTGCACCGATTTGATGTAAAAAACGGCCCACATACCGATGGAGAAATTGAATGGCATTATCCCCTATTTTGCGCGTTAAAATTAGCGCAATCAAGATCCCAGCGATGACGTAATAGGCTTGCCACCACGCTGGGAATAACCAAATAGACCCGAGTCCCGATACAGCGAATCCCAAAATGCCATACATGAAAATCCGACCAAAGGCATATAAGCCCATCCGCGTTGTAGCTGTCCCACGCGCATGAATTTGTTGGTATATCGGGCCGCACATGATTGCGCAATGCCAACTACCCGCGAGACCAATCAAGAAAGCATAATACCAAGTACCCATACGTTAGTCGATCATCAAGCGTTTCTCCTGCAAATAGTCGTGTCCGCGCACGCGCCACGTGATCGAATATTTCCAAGGACCTTTGCTTAAAAAGCCGCTTGGAATGGTCCAGGCCTCGCCATCCTTGGTTTGCCATGCGATTTTTTTATCCTGCTTGGAATTTGATGGTCTGAAAAATTGCAGATTAGCAGCTTGAATTCCTTGTGGTAATCGAACAAGAATAAATGTATTTTCGGCCAATAATTGAACATGTAGCGTATCAGATGTCGGAATGACTTGATTTTTCAGGTCAATTTTCTGCTGGAATTTTTGACCATCTTCATAGTAATTATCGCCCACCAATTCAATGACCTGATGCGTCATGTTGATGTAAAAATAGGCCATAAATGCGCCAAAAAGCACAAATGTCAGGATGATACCGTGGCCCCAATGGAAGCCTTTTGCCTTTGAATTATTCATCTGGTTGGATAAAACTCGTTTTTAAATGTTCTTCTTTTCCTTCGTTACTGATAATCTTTACATAGACTTTTTCGCCTTGTTTCCAGGTTCCACTACGTGCCTGGATAAAAAATTCACCTTTGGCCATTTCACCTGGCGGAACTTGTTGGATTCGATTCCCCACCCAATTGAGTTTGAGTGGCGCATCCACCGAAACCTGGAATTCCTGCGATTTCATCGATTTATTTAAAATACGCAATTGGTATAAATTGCCCACAATGTGTGTTTTTTCGTCGTATTGATAGGTCATACCGGGTGTGCGCAGCAAGGTTGATTCCCATTTTCGTCGGGTGACCAGCATGAAAACGAGTATGCCTGCGATTAAAACGAGCACCGACGAATAAGCCGCAATGCGTTTGGTGAACTTGAGTTTTGTTCCAGAATTCACACCGTTTAGCGAATCGTATCGAATTAATCCTTGCGGCTTATGCACTTTGTCCATCACCTCATCGCAGGCATCGATGCAGGCGGTACAACCGATGCATTCCAATTGATTACTTCCATTTCGGATATCAATGCCCGTTGGGCAAACCCGCACACACCAATGGCAGTCGATGCAATCTCCTTTTTCCTCTGTTTTAGTCGATTTACCTCTTGGTTCACCCCGTTTGTGGTCATATTGAACCAGAATCGAATTATTATCCAATAATACGCCTTGCAATCGGCCATAGGGACAAACCACAATACAAACCATTTCCCGGAAGCGAGCGAAAACGAAATAAAACACCCCAGTGAAAATGAACATGGCAGCTAAACCTTTGATGTGGTCCGCCGGATTTTCGTTGACCATTTTTAACCAATCCGTTTTGCCGATGATGTACATCAAAAAGGTATTGGAAATAGCAAAAGCCAATATAAAAAAGAGTGTGTGTTTGCTACCCTTTTTAATGATTTTCTCATTCGTCCATGGACTTTCGTTCAATCGCCGCTGTGCTTTATCATCTCCTTCAATCCAATATTCAATTTTACGAAAAAGCATTTCCATAAAGATGGTTTGTGGGCAGGCCCAGCCGCACCAGATTCGACCAAACAAGACGGTGAACAAACTGATAAATATGAGGAAACAAACGAGTCCTAATGCGACTAAATGAAAATCTTGTGGGAAAAAAGGGACGCCCCAAAAGATGAATTTGCGTTCCAGTACATTAAACAAGAATATCGGTTGGCCATTGACCGCTACCCAAGGTAAGCCAAACAACAAGGTCAAAAGTAAGTACGAAAAATACGTTCTCAGCTTGTATAACTTGCCTATAATCCTACCAGGATAGATCCAAAGACGTTTGCCGTCTTTGGACTGATTGTAGAGATGATTCCGAAAATCATCGTTATCTAAATTGATTTGTGACATAAAAAATAAGGTCCGATTGCCTCGGACCTTAGGGGATTAATTATAAAGGAGGTTCTTCCCTGACAGTGCTTTTATGAAGCATTTTATAGAGTGGGCAAATGCGGACAAAACCTGTGACCGCAATGATGACTGAAACCACATAAGTTGCTAGCGCTAAATCCGCTGGGATTATTTTGGCATAAGCTAAAATTGATAAGGTAACACCCACGGAGATTCGGACGATTTGGTCCATTTTACCAACATTCTTTCTCATAATAGTAATTTTTAAGGTTTAGTGAACTTCTTCACCTTGGGGTTCCTTCGCTCCTGGTGGATTCGTTCCCTGCAAGGTTAATACGTAAGATGAGACCTGTTGGATTTGAATCGGATTTAACGTTTTTTCCCATGCGATCATGCCTTTTTCAGGAATACCATGTGTAATGGTTTTGAACAGGTCTTTGATACCTCCTCCATGAATCCAGAATTTGTCCGTTAAGTTCGGTCCTACGCCTCCCTGGCCCTTATCTCCATGACAAGCTACGCAATTTGTGGAATAAATAGTTGACCCAGATGTTAAATCTTTAGGCGCCGTGACAACCTGCACATTATTTTCGTTGACTGAATTCGCAAATTGCTTCATGTAGGCTTCACGTGCTTTTTCAGCCACCGCCACTTCCGTTTTATATTCGTTTTCCTGAAGATTATCCGATGAATATACATGGTAATAAAAACCATAAATGACACCAAAAAAGATTGTCAAATAGAACAAATACATAAACCAAGGGGGCGTCGGGTTATCTAATTCTTCAATCCCATCATAGGTATGTTCCATCATCAAATTCCGCTCCTCCTCCAAGGGCTTCAACCCTGTGAATTTCTGCCACCATGTTAAGGATTCTTCCTCGGATTGACTTGGGGATTTAACTAATTTTTTCAACGCTGCATTCAGTTGCAGGGTTACAATCAAGATAACAACTCCCGTTAACAAGATTAAACTAACCAACCAAATTTCGATAAAATTGAATGTCATAATATGTTGTGTTTAATGTTATTTTTCAAAAGGTAATTGTTTCATGGCGTCGATGTGCTTACGGTCCATCAGGAACATATATAAGCCCACGGCCGTGAAAAAGACCATAAAAGTCACTAATGAAAATATCATGTAGGAGTCTGCTCCCGGAATAGTCGATATGAATTGCTTAAACATAGCCTTATTTTTTAGAGATGTCTGTTCCTAATCGTTGTAAATATGCGATCAACGCAATGATCTCTTTGTCGGCAGAAACCTTGATTTTTTCCGCTGCCAAACGTCCCTGAATCACTTTTGATTGCGCATTCAAATCAGCTACGGCATGGGCGATTTCCGTATCTGTATACGGCACACCCAATTGCTTCATCGCTTTTAATTTGTCCTGCGTTTGTGTCGTGTTCAACGACTGCGTATATAACCAATCGTAGGCTGGCATAATCGAACCTGGCGACATGGATTGCGGCTCCCGCATGTGGTGATAATGCCACGAATCCGGATACTTGCCACCTTCACGATGCAAATCGGGTCCTGTCCGTTTCGATCCCCATAGGAACGGATGATCGTATACGAATTCTCCTGATTTGGAGAATTCTCCATAACGTTCCGTTTCACTACGGAATGGGCGCACGAGTTGCGAGTGGCAACCCACACAGCCTTCACGGATGTAAATATCACGTCCTTCTAATTCCAATGACGTATATGGCTTTACAGCTTCAATCGTGGGTACATTTGATTTGACCATGAACGTGGGGATGAGTTCCACCAAAGAACCAACGAGAATCATAATCAATGATGCGACTAATAATTGAATGGGTTTACGCTCGATCCAGCGGTGCCAATGTTCGCCTTTTTCAGCTTCTTCCGTTACCGCTAATGGTGCCGCTTCAGCCGCTTCATTAGCTAATAATGTTCCCTGCGCCATTGTTTTAAACAAGTTGTACGCCATGATAATCGCCCCAGTCAAATACAAGGTTCCACCGACGGCACGCATCATATGCATAGGTAGTAACTGTAAAGTCGTATCTAAAAAGTTGCCATATTGCAAGGTCCCCTCTGCCGTAAACTGCTTCCACATCATCCCTTGCGTAAATCCAGAGATGTACATGGGAATGGCGTACAATGCAATCCCAATTGTGCCAATCCAGAAGTGTATTTTGACTAATTTTTCGGAATATAAAGTCGTTTGGAAAATTCGAGGAACTAACCAGTACAACATCGCAAACGTCAAAAATCCATTCCATCCCAAAGCGCCTACATGCACGTGTGCTACAATCCAATCGGTAAAATGCGCAATTGCATTAATGTTTTTCAAACTCAACATCGGGCCCTCAAATGTGGCCATTCCGTAGCAGGTAATACCCACCACCATGAATTTAAGAATCGTATTCTCGCGCACTTGATCCCAAGCGCCACGCAAGGTCAATAATCCATTGATCATACCGCCCCACGATGGAGCAATCAACATAATGGAGAATACAACACCTAAGGATTGTGCCCAATCTGGTAAACTTGAATATAATAAATGGTGCGGACCCGCCCAGATGTAAATGAAAATTAAGGCCCAAAAGTGCAGAATCGATAAACGATACGAATACACCGGGCGATTCGCCATCTTAGGTAAGAAGTAATACATCAAACCCAAGAATGGTGTCGTTAAGAAAAATGCGACCGCATTGTGGCCATACCACCATTGAACCAACGCATCTTGTACACCTGCATATACATAATATGACTTGAATAATGAAATGGGCAATTGCATCGAGTTGGTCAAATGCAATACGGCAACTGTAATAAATGTCGCGATGTAGAACCAAATGGCTACATATAAATGGCGCTCACGTCTTTTAAAAATTGTACCAAACATGTTGACACCAAACGCCACCCAAACTAAGGTAATCGCAATGTCAATTGGCCATTCTAATTCTGCATATTCATGCGAGGTTGTAATGCCTAATGGAAGCGTAATGGCCGCAGAAACGATGATTAATTGCCAGCCCCAGAAATGGAAATTGGACAAAATATCGCTAAACATACGCGCCTTTAACAAGCGTTGCAAGGAATAGTAAACACCGGCAAAAATGGCATTGCCCACAAATGCGAAGATCACAGCATTCGTATGAAGTGGACGAATACGACCAAAGGTTCCATATTGCGTAATATTCGCCATCGGTTCGAAAAGTTGGGTCGCGATGATTACGCCCACCAGCATGCCTACTACACCCCAGATAATGGTCGCAATAGCGAAGTTTCGAACAATCGTATTGTCATAAGCGAATTGCTCTAATGTGGTAGATTTTGTGCTCATAAAGGTTTATTTAATTTTGGGTAATCTATTTCTTCGGTAAGGATGCGCATGCCCGGTGTGATCAAATCCTCCTGTTGGCCACTTTTTATTGACCAAACAAACGCCATTAAAAAGCCAATAGCCATCAATAAACTCAATGCAATCATTACGTACATTATTTCCATGATTTCGGGCTTTTATTGGGTTCAAAATTCATTTTTTTATCTTTTTTAAAACATGACATCGGTCAACTTTGCGTGCTCTTTTTATGATTTTAGTCGACTCCCCTTCCAATTCATCCCGAGGTTGGCAATAAGTAACATACTAATTGAATTGACGGGCATCAGAATCGCTGCAATTAAAGGGGATAAATTACCTTGAATGGCATAGCTTAAGCCAATGCCATTATAGACAAGCGATAACATAAAACTGAATTTGATGAGCTTTAAGCCAAAACGTGCGAAGGCTAGGTAGTGTGGTAATTGAGCGATTTGTGAGCCCTTTAAAATGGCATCACTTGCCGGCGTAAAATGCAAGTGATCATCCGAAATCGCAATGCCTACCTGGGCTTGTCGCAAAGCTCCCGCATCATTCAAGCCATCGCCTACCATCGCAACTTTATGTCCTTTATCCTGTAGGGATTGAATGAAACGCATTTTGTCCATCGGGCTACAATCAAATTGATACGTACTCGGATCCGGAAACCAATCCAATAAACTTACCGCATGCTCTTTTTTGTCGCCCGAAAGTAAAAACACGCGGTAATGACCTTGCAGGTGATGAATCATACATTCTATCCCATCCCGATAAGCCCATGGGAATTCGATATAGCCAACGGCGATCCCGTTAATTTGTAGGTAGAGTTGCGATTCCGAACGAATAAAGTCATTGTCTTTTGGCGTTTGATGTCCGGTATAGCGGGCATTTCCAATCCGAAATTCGATGCCAGATACCATTCCTTCCAGCCCTTTACCCGTCTTTTCCACAAAATGTGAGAGTGCTAAGGATGCCAATTGACCCTGTTTGTTTGCATAATTAACAAATTGACGGGACATTGGATGTGTGGATTGGACAGCTAGCGAGCGCAAAGCCTCCCATTCGAGCGTGCTTAATTCACGTCGTAAATGTTCGACTGGTTTTTGGGTACTCGGCAAGGTCAATGTGCCTGTTTTGTCAAAAACAAGGGTATCCACTTGCGCCATGCGCTCAAATGCTTGGATGTCTTTGACGAATAAGTTTCTTTTGGCGAGCCAACGAATCCCATGGCCTAAGGCAAAGGGATACGAAATCGCCAAGGCGCATGGACAAGCGATGACGAGGACGCTGACAACGGCATTCGACCAGCGCGTTGGATCGTTAATTAGCCAGAAAATTCCGACGATGATGGCTACACTGATTAGTCCAACCGTAAAATACCAGCCGACTTGGTTGGCAAAATTCTCCCAATTCTCCGTTTTGTGCAGCGGATCTTTAAAGGCTTGTTGTTCCCATAACTGGGTCAAATGGCTTTGTTTGAGCTCTTTTTTGATTTCGATTTCAATGCGTTCACCGGTATGTCGGCCACCCGCGTAAATCGAATTGCCTGATGCAATGGATATGGGCTCGCTTTCCCCGGTCACAAAGCTGTAATCCATTTGACTGATACCTGAAATTAAGATCGCATCTGCAGGAATGAGTTCTTGATTTCGGATGATTAAATGATCGCCTATTTTTAGTTCATCTAAGGGATAATTTGCTTCTACACCATGTTCTAATTTGCTGATGACCAAAGGGAAATAAGCTTTGTAATTACGCTCAAATGACAGGAAATCAAAGGATTTTTGTTGGAACCACTTCCCTATCAGCAAAAAGAAAATCAAACCCGAAACCGAATCCATGTAGCCGGCTCCCGTGTGCGAAAAGACTTCATACACGCTGCGTCCATAGCCCACTAGTATACCAAGTAAAATGGGTAACTCGATCGTCATTTTACGCAATTTGATATGCGCCCAGACATTTTTGAAATAATCAGAACCGGAATAAAATACCGCCAAACTACCTAATGCGATGTTTAAATACCCAAACAAGTGTTTCAGAGATCCATCTTCGATGCCTAAATATTCAGGAAAACTAAATAACATGGCGTTCCCAGCGCAAAATCCAGCAATCCCCAATTTGATAAACAATTGGGTTTGTTGGCTTAGTTGTTTTCGCTTTTCTGCCTGCATTTCATCAGTTGAAATTAAGGGCTCATAGCCTAAGCTTGCGAGTAATGTCGCTAGTTGGCCTAAATTGATTTCATCTTCTTGAAACCAAACGGTCAAATCCTTTTTACCAAAATTTAAGGTGGTCTTTACAATACCAGCATGAAGTTTTTGCAGGTTTTCAAGTAAGTATAGGCATGAACGGCAATGGATAGCGGGTAAATGGAAATTTACTTTGGCCACGCCTTGACTAGAAAAACTGATAAGCTGAGCTTGAAAATGGGAATTATTTAAAAATTCAAAATTTTGTGCGGAAGGTGCTTTGCCAGGATTTACATCGCAGACATAATATTCATCTAATGAGTTGTCGGCAAGTAACTGATACACCTGTTTGCAACCGTGGCAGCAAAATTCTTTTTCGTCATAGTGAACAATTTCATCTGGACAGGCTTCATGGCAATGAAAACAGGTTGTTTCCGTGATGATGTCCATTTCTTCTGTTTCGGTTACGTGCATGTCCACTAATTTTAAACAAAAATGAGTTCTTTTTTTTCGTCAAATGGTGATGAACCGCATTTGGAAAACTGATGATTGTCATAAATCAGGTTCGCGAATGCGTTTACTTTTGTTTGACAATGGAAATAACAAAGGACCTTTTAATTGATACGGAACGGAAAATACTCGCAAGTGGTATTTTGATCAATTATTTGCCGGAGGAGTTTCTATTTCGACAAGGTCAAAAAGCTGAGTTTGTTTTTTATTTAAATCGGGGTTCGCTGGAAATGCAATGGCCAGAAAAAGATAAGAAATTGAATATCCGGCAGCGCAATGTATTTATTGGCCTAGATGAAGCATTTATCAATGGTCGCTACGCTTGTACGGCTATGACGACTGAATTGTCGGAATTTTTAGTTTTTGAACGGGCCTATTTTATGCAATTAATACGTGAATTCGAATATGCGATACCCTATTTGGAATCGATGCAAGAGGAATTTATTAGAAATTTGAGCCCCCTTGAAATGAGTTATTTCGCTTAGGCAACTAAAATAATAGAGTGGTAAGTTAATGGGTGTAAGCTCCTGCTAGACTTTGTCTAGCAGGGCTTTTTATGTTAAAGGGCTATCCTTTTCGTTTTTTAAGATGTTGTAGACCATGCGATCTAACCAACCATTCATCCATTTATTCAGGAATACCGTTAATTTTCC
>CANHKE010000023.1 GCA_947461155.1 Cytophagaceae bacterium
CCTGATTTCCCTTCACGCCTACCTGTTGTTCAGAATGCAAACGATATTGCACATAGGTCGCTGGAATAAAATCAATCCGATTCTCCAATGCCGCCGAAATGCCCATCCATGCATCATGCAAGAAGAATCCTGGTAAATTGGTCGGGAAAGGGGAAATTTTATCCAAAAAACGCTTCCGAATTCCCATCGTACAACCCGTCACACGATTCCCATCCAATAAAATATCTAGGGATTTTCCCGCACGCCACTCTTTTTGTTGCTGCTCCCGAAAACGAAACGTAGACCATAATTTCTTACCGGAAATTTGGCCAAATTCATCCACCAACAAAGCATCCGTAAATACCACTTCTGCATGATCGTGATGATTAAAATACGTAGCAATACGTTCGATTTTCTGATGATCCCAATAGTCATCTTGATCGGCAGGGAAAATATAATCCCCCGTACAAAGCGATAAAGCCTTTTGGAAATTTTGATACGTACCTAAACGTTCCGGATTGCGGTGAATCACCAAAGGAAGTCGATCAGCAAATTGCTCCAAAATCTCGATCGTCCGGTCCGTCGACCCCTCATCACAGACAATAATCTCGTCTGCACGCATGGTTTGGTCAACAAAACTACTGAGCTGAGTCCGGAGAAATTTTTCTCCATTTAGGGTACAAAGTGCAATCGATATCTTCAAAACCTATCTATTAATGGGCTTCCAACCAATTCATTCCAACGCCAATACCCGTTTCCATGGCCACTCCCAAATCTATGGCCTGACACATAATTTCATTAATCTTCTCACGAAGGTAATTAATTTCATCTACATGTGCATCAAAAACCAATTCATCATGAACCGTCAAAATCATCCGCGATTTCAGATTTTCCCGCTCAATAAACGATTGAATCTGAATCATGGCTACTTTGATCATATCCGCCGCAGAACCTTGAATAGGCGCATTTATTGCATTTCGTTCCGCAAAACTCCGCTCATTCATGTTTGCGGATAAAATATCACGCAAATACCGACGTCGTCCCAACACCGTCTCGACATAACCGAGCTCACGTGCCTTCGTAATCGTTGTATCCATAAACGCTTTCACGTTTGGAAATTCAACGAAATATTGATCAATAATTTCCTTCGCTTCCGTACGCGAAATCCCCAAAGAACCCGCTAATCCGAAGGCCGATTGTCCATAGATAATCCCAAAATTCACCGCCTTGGCCCGTCGGCGCAATTCCGGCGTCACCTCTTCCAAACTCACTTTAAATACTTTTGCTGCCGTCGCTTTGTGCACATCGATTCCTTGGTTAAAGGCATTCAACATCGCTTCATCCTTCGCAAAAGCAGCCATAATGCGTAATTCAATCTGCGAATAATCGGCCGATAAGATCTGATAATTAGCATCGCGAGGGATGAAAGCTTTTCGAATTTCACGACCTCTCGGTGTCCGAATCGGTATGTTTTGCAAGTTAGGATCCTTCGAAGACAAACGACCAGTCGCCGTCACCGCTTGCATAAATGACGTATGAATCCGACCTGTTTTGGGCGAAATCAATAAGGGTAAGGCGTCCACATAGGTCGACTTCAATTTCTGCAATTCGCGAAAATCGAGAATTAATCGAGCAATCTCATGTTCCGATTCCAATTTGGACAAAACCTCTTCGCCCGTCATATATTGACCCGTTTTGGTCTTTTTCGCTTTCGGATCCAACTTTAGTTTTTCAAACAAAATCTCACCCAATTGCTTCGGTGAAGCCACATTGAATTCCTGACCCGCCGCCTCAAAGATTTTTTGCTGGACTTCTTTCGAATCCACCTCCAGCGTCTTTGACATTTCATTCAAAAATGCCACATCTAAATTCACACCTTCGCATTCAATCTTGGAAAGAACTCGCGCCAATGGCATTTCCACATCGGTTAATAATTCAATTGCCTTGGGATTATGCGCTAATTGCGCATCCAATAAAGGTTTTAATTGCAACGTCACATCGGCATCCTCCGCCGCATATTCTTTAATATCTTCAAGCGCCACATCGCGCATATTGCCTTGTTTGACTCCTTTTTTGCCGATTAACGTTTCGATGGACAAAGGCTCATAACTCAAATAAGCCATCGCCAAAGCATCCATATTGTGCCGCTTTTCGGGTTCGATGAGGTAATGGGCCAACATCGTATCGTAGGTAGAACCTTTGATTTCGATGCCATAATTGGCCAATACACTCATGTCATATTTGATATTTTGTGCGACCTTTTGAATGGCTTCGTTGGCAAATAGGTCCTTAAATAAGTCCACTAACACCTGCGCTTCGGACTGATCGGCTGGGAATGGCACATAAAAGGCCTCTCCTTTTCGGTAGGCAAAGGACATCCCCACTAATTCGGCCTCCACAGCCGTTAAACTTGTCGTTTCCGTATCGAAACAAAAGGTGGTTTGTCGGCCTAAAAACCCGACCAACGACTTCACGGCTGCTTCGCCTTGGACTAAATGATATTGATGAGCCGTATTGGATAGGTTTTGGAAGTGAGACACCTGTTCTTCGACCTCTTCTTCGAGCATAAATCCAGCCGGTGTGGCAGCCGGCGCACCGAACATATCCATTTGATTCGCAGCGACTTTGGGACTCGCTTTTACTTTGGCCGCAACGGGTTCCGGGTCTTCCCCAAGGATTCGCCGGCGCAACGTACGAAATTCCAATTCCTCCAATAAGGGCTCCAATAATTCCCGATTGGGTTCTGTTTTAATGAGTTTCTCTTCTTCGTATGCAATCGGAACTTCACAAAGGATTGTGGCCAAGTGGCGGGAAAGCATCCCCTGCTCTTGGAAATTTTCCAAATTTTCGCGCAGCTTACCTTTTAGTTTATCCGTATTTTGAAATAGGTTCTCCATAGAACCGTATTCTTCAATTAATTTTTGCGCGGTCTTTTCCCCTACACCAGGAACGCCGGGAATATTATCCACTGCATCTCCCATCAATCCAAGCATATCGATGACCTGGTCGACATTTTGAATGTTCCATTTGGCACAAACTTCTTTCGGCCCAAGGACTTCCACCCCTCTGCCCATAAAGGCAGGTTTGTACATTTTGATGCGCTCCTCGACGAGCTGGCCGTAATCCTTATCTGGCGTCATCATATAGACTTCGATATCAGGATTCGCGCGCACGGCTTTTTTGGCAATTGTCCCGATGATGTCATCGGCTTCATAACCGTCCAAAATTAAAATGGGAATATCCAGCGCCTCCACCAACTTCTTCACATAAGGAATCGCGATGGTAATGTCTTCCGGCTGCTTTTCCCGTTGGGCTTTATAGGGCGTATATTCCACATGCCGAAACGTGGGTGCGGAGGTATCAAAGGCAACGCCCAAATAGTCAGGCTTTTCCTTTTGAATAACTTCCAATATGGTATTCGTAAAGCCAAAAACGGCACTCGTATTTAAGCCTTTTGATGAAATCCGGGGTGTTTTAGCGAACGCAAAATGGGCCCGATAAATCAGCGCCATCGCATCAAAAAGGAATAATTTTTTCATAGAAATTGACTAAATTTGAACGAGCAGAAAGCCCGCTCAAAGATAAGAAATAAAAATTCTGAATTATGAATTTAGCCGCCCTTCGTGAGAATTATCAAAAAGGTGAATTATTGGAATCCACGGTACATGCTGATCCCATCGAGCAATTTAAAATTTGGTTTCAAGAAGCCAGTAATGCCAAAGTTCCCGAGCCTAATGCGATGTTTTTGAGTACGGTGGGGCATGACAACAAGCCGGCGGGTCGGATTGTCTTATTAAAACACGTAGATACGGCATTCTCCTTTTTCACCAATTACCATTCGCGCAAAGGTGCTGAATTAGCGCATCATGCACATGCATCCCTGACTTTCTTTTGGGGCGAATTAGAGCGCCAAGTACGCATTGAGGGAAATGTCCACAAGATGTCGGAGGTACTTTCTACCGAATATTTTCACCAGCGTCCGCGGGAATCGCAATTGGGCGCTTGGGTGTCGGATCAAAGTGCCCGCGTGGAATCACGCGAATATTTGGAGCAGCGTTATGCCGAATTAGCCAAAGCGTATGCAGGAAAAGAAATCCCCAAACCTGCTCATTGGGGAGGTTATGAATTGATTCCCGATTATGTTGAATTCTGGCAAGGAAGACCTTCACGACTACATGACCGAATTGTGTATGAGCAAACGGGACAGGAATGGGAAAGATATCGATTAGCGCCATAAGTTGGACGCTGGACGTTAGACTTTAGACGTTGGACGTTAGACGTTAGACGTTAGACGTTAGACGTTAGACGTCAGAAGTTAGAACTAAGAAGTGAGAGGTGAGAGATCTTCTCTCTACTCTCTACTCTCTACTCTCTTCTCTCTTCCTTCTTCTCTCTTCTCTCCTAATCCTCTCTCCTCGGATCCACCCGCCAACCCAATTTCCGTAATTGCTGCACCCGCAAACTGCGGTGCCCAAATTCCTCCATCACGACCCCCTGCATCCAATACACCCCATTTCCCCGAAACGAATACTTCTTCAAATCCGCCGGGAAATGTACGGTATCAAAAAACTCACCCCGCACATCCACAAAATAGCCAAAATACATCCGGTCGCCCGCCTTCGTGCGCGTTGGTTTTAAAGTCACCAAATACCCCAAAATATCCCCCCGATCATACGCAAAATCCGCATTCAACAAGGTCTGCGGCAAGTCGGATACCAAATCATACGGCGAACACAACGGAAAACCCAAAATCTCCCACTGATCAAACGCATCCTCCGCCGGATCATGTACCAATTCGGGCAACACGCCCAAATCCGACACCTCATCCCCAAATAGCTCCATCGACACCACCGGCGCCACCTTCCCCTGAAAACGCGCATGCGCCTCCCAAAGCAACGGCTTCTTCTCCATCCCCAAGTTCCGAAAAGCCCCCACCCGAATCAATAATACCGCCTGCTCTAAACCCAACGAAACCCGATGCACAAAATCCTCCCAAGACCGAAACACACCCCCTTGCCTCCGCGCCTCCAACAAATCATGAATCACCCGCTTCTCCAAACCCTTCACATGCACCCAACCCATCCAAATCACGGACCCCTGAATACACGTCAACATACCGCTCATATTAATTTCCGGCGCCTCCACCTGTGCCCCGCACCGACGAGCCTCATGCACGTAAAACTCCGTCCGGTAAAATCCCCCAAAATTATTAATCACCGCCACCATAAACTCCAGCGGGTAATAGGTCTTCAAATACAAACTTTGGTAACTCTCCACCGCAAACGATGCCGAATGCGCCTTCGAAAACGAATAACCCGAAAAACTCTCCATCTGACGCCACACCTCCCGCGACACCGCCTCCGTATAGCCCTTCGCCGCACAATTCACAAAAAATGCCTCTCGAATCCGCTCAAATTCCGCCCGTGAACGATGCTTCCCAGACATCCCCCGACGCAACACGTCCGCCTCCGCCAAACTCAATCCCGCAAAATAATGCGCCACCTTAATCACATCCTCCTGATACACCATCACCCCATACGTCTCGCGCATCAGCTCACCCATCAGCGGATGCACCGGCTCATACGAATCTGGCGCATGGTACCGCTCAATATACGCCTTCATCATCCCAGACGACGCCACACCCGGTCGGATAATCGACGAAGCTGCAACCAAAGTCAAGTAATCCTGGCATTCCAACTTCTTCAATAACTGCCGCATCGCCGGCGACTCAATGTAAAAACAGCCCATTGTCTCGTGGCGCATCAGCTGCCCACGAACCTCCTCATCCTGCATAAAATCCTGCACCCGATGCACATCCACATCCACCCCACGATTCGCCCGAATGATATCCACCGACTCCTTGATATGCCCCAACCCGCGCTGCGACAAAATATCAAACTTCGCAAAACCAATCTCCTCCGCCACATACATATCAAACTGACAGATCGGAAAACCCTTTGGCATAGGCTCTAAGGCTGTATACGCAAACAAAGGCTCCTCCGAAATCAAAATACCCCCCGCATGAATGCTGAGGTAATTCGGGAAGTCCAACAATAAATTTCCGTACTTCACAATCAACGTTTGTATCTCCGAACTCACCTCCCGCATCGCCGTGGCGGGGTCCAACCACGCATCAATCTCCGCCTTAGGTAAACCGAAAACCTTCGCTAATTCTCGGTAAATCGATTTGTCACGAAAGGTCACATACGTGGCTAACAGACAAACGTGCTTCGCACCATAACGCTTAAAGATATAATCGATGATGTCATTGCGTTCGTCCCACGAAAAATCAATATCAAAATCCGGCGGGCTGGTCCGATGCGGATTAATAAACCGCTCAAAATACAAGTCCAAGGCCACCGGATCCACATCCGTAATCCCCAAACAATACGCCACAATCGAATTCGCACCCGAACCTCGCCCCACATGAAAATAACCCCGCGACCGCGCATAGCGAATAATATCCCACGTAATCAGAAAATATGCATCAAAATGTAACTCGTGAATCACCTTCAACTCCTTCTCTACCCGCGCCTTCGCCTCCCGATCCGAACGTGGATAACGATAGCGTAAACCTTCATACGCCAGCTTCGTCAATAAGGCCAAATCATCCTCCCGACTCGACCCAAACAAACGTCGGTTCTTCGGTAATTTAAAATCAAAACGAAACGTGCAGTCGGCCATGACCCGCTCCGCCTCGTCCAACAATCCCGGATAATCCCGACAAACCTCCTGCAGTTCCTCCGGCGTGTACATCCGCTCATCTTCCTGTGCCTGCGCTTTCGGCGAAAGCTTACTCAATAAGACATTTTGGTCGATTGCGCGCAGCAAGCGGTGCATCGAAAAACCCTGCTTGTTCAAAAAAGTGACCGGTTGGCACCACAGCATCCCACCCAAATCCTTCACATTCCATAAGGACTTCAAATCCGTCCCACGCACACCCCAGCGTTCATTTTTACCCAGGGTGAGTAAACGCTTGCGCCGACTGTACGGAAAAATCGTCCAGACATCCGCCCATTCCGGTGGACGCTCCGGCCAATCACCACCAGCCAATAAAATCTGCGAAGCAAAGGCATTTATCTGCGCCAAACCCGCGGGATTGCGGGCCAGGCAGACGTAGCCTTTGGTGAATTCCATGCCCACAACCGGTTTAATCCCCGCCTCCGTACAAGCTTGCACAAAATCAAAAATTCCAGACGTTCGATGTATATCCGTTAAGGCCAAAACGTCTATACCGCGCGCTAAAGCCGCTTCCACCAGTTGCTCGGGCGAAAGCGTTCCATAACGCAGGCTATAATACGAGTGACAATTCAGGTACATGGGCTATTCCGATTTCGGTCCTAAGGCATTTCGACGCTCACCACGTTCCATTAATCCACTGGCACGCAACACGGAAAAATCCCCGTAGCGATTTCGCAGATGATCCATCGCGCCATACAAAGGCACCAAACGTGCCCCATCATCAAACAAACTGAGTTGCTCCTGTCCTTGTAACAATTTGGAAAAGCGCACCCCAATCAGCCGAATCAATAAACGGCGGTCATACAATTTCGCAAACAACTCATGCACCGCCGGAATCAAACGGTGATCACTCGCGGAAGCCGGAATGCTGATTTGACGGGTATGCGTATCGAAATTCGAATAACGTAATTTGACCGTGATGCATGAGGTGCATTGACCAAGTTTGCGCAGGTCATAGGCTAGCTGCTCGGTGAGCGAACCCAAGATGCGCCGCAACAAAGCCACATCCGTCGTGTCTTGCTCAAACGTAATCTCCTTGGATAGCGACTTCTGCTCCGAATACGGGACAACTGGACGTAAATCAATGCCATTCGCTCGCTCCCACAACATGACCCCGGATTTACCAAAAGTCCGTTCCAAGACCTTCAGTGGCATTTGACTGAGGGTACCCACATGCACAATACCCATGTTTCGGAGGGTTTGGGCCGTTACCGCTCCAATCATCGGAATCTTCCCAACCGTCATGGGTGCTAAAAATGATTTCTCCTCTCCCGGCAATACCTGAAATTGGCCCGCTGGTTTGACGTGATTCGTGGCAACTTTGGAAACCGTTTTATTGACCGATAAGCCAAACGAAATCTGCAAACCCGTTTCCGTATGAATGCGTTTCCGGAGATCCGTCGCAAATTGGTACGAACCAAAAAAGCGTTCCATCCCCGTCATATCCAAATAAAACTCATCGATCGACGCCTTCTCCACCACCGGAGCTTGTTCCATAATCATGCGCGTCACCCAATCCGAATGCTGCGCATAGGCCTCAAAATCCCCCCGCAACACAATCGCGTCCGGACATAACTTCAAGGCCATGCGCATCGGCATCGCCGAACGAACGCCAAAGGCCCGCGTCTCATAACTACATGCGGCCACAACGCCACGGTCCGACAGCCCGCCTACAATCACCGGCTTCCCCACAAGACGCGTGTCTCGGAGTCGCTCGACGGAGACAAAGAACGAATCTAAGTCCATGTGCACAATGGCGCGATCTTGCATAAAATTGGTAGCTATTTGGGTAATTCGAATACCTTTCGTAACTTCGATGAGTATACGATTAAATATTGGATACGAATTTTATTCATTTTACTTAGATAAGCAAATCGCATGAGCACTTTTTTTAGTCAGAATTTACGTTTTTTACGCAGCAAGATGTCCGAGAAAACATCGCAAGAAAAACTGGCTGAATTAATCAATATCAAGAAGCCCACCTTAGGCTCCTACGAATCCGGCAGAGCAGAACCGAAATATGCCGATCTCATCGAAATAGCTGCCTTTTTCAAGGTAGAGGTGGATGAATTACTCAAAGAAGATTTGTCGAAAAGACTACCTGGTATGGCCAACAAGCCTAAGCTACGTATTTTAGCCACGACGGTAGATTCCAATAACGAAGAGAATATCGAGATGGTCCCGGTCAAAGCTTTGGCCGGATACACGGCTTCCTATGACGACGTGGAATTCATTCAAGAACTACCCACCTTCCAAGTACCCTTCTTACCGCGCGATAAAAAATACCGCGTATTCCCGATTAAAGGCGAATCCATGTTGCCCTTGCAACCAGGCTCTTTAGTCTTCGCGGAATACGTAGAAGATTGGACCGCCATCAAAGACGGAACCATCTGCATTGTGGTCACACGCGAGGACGGTGTGGTATTGAAACAAGTCATTAATCACTTGGCGGAACGGAAGGTGTTAATCCTTAACTCAACCAACAAGACCTATGATCCCTATCCGATTCTCGGATCTGAAATCCAAGAAATCTGGAAGTTCGCGGGGTATTTTCATAGTGATTTTCCGAATGCAGAGTAGAGTTGTCAGTCACTAGTCGTCAGTCGCTAGTCGAATCTGGGCCTCTTACCTCTTACCTCTTACCTCTTACCTCTTAATTCCAACGTCTAATCAATATGATTCCCAAAATAGCCTCCGCCCTAGGCATTCACGAAAACCAAGTTCGTAAAACCATCGCACTACTCGATGAAGGCGCAACGATTCCTTTCATCTC
>CANHKE010000024.1 GCA_947461155.1 Cytophagaceae bacterium
CGGGAGAAATTGCACCAAGTCGCTATTTGAGTTATTTAAGTATATTCGAAAATGAAGATAACAGAAGGTAATTTATGGGGAGTTGATTTAGGGGGGACAAAAATAGAATGTGCGGTTTTAAACCGTCAGGATCCCACGCGCGTGATCATTCGAAGGAGAATTGATACTGAGGCGTCGAAGGGCTATACCCATATATTGCAACAGGTTAAACGTTTGGTGGATGAGGTGGCCCATGAACTGGGCGAGCCGCCTATTCAGGTTGGATTTGCGACACCGGGGGTCCTAGATCCGCGCACTCAAACGATGAAAAACTGCAATACGGTTTGCATGAATGGCCAGGCGATGGCTTCGGATTTAGCAGCCATTTTAGGTTGTGAGGTGTCACTTGCTAATGACGCGAATTGCTTTGCTTTGGCTGAAACACATTTAGGTGCTGTTTTGGACGTACACCCGGGAGCGGAAATTGTGTTTGGTGTCATTATGGGAACGGGTGTTGGTGGAGGTCTTGTCGCGCACGGAAAAGTGGTCAAAGGTGTTCATGGCATTGGTGGCGAATGGGGGCATAATATTTTAGAAGAAGGGGGTGATCCCTGTTATTGTGGTAAATCAGGCTGTGTCGAGCATGTTATTTCCGGGCCGGCTTTGGAATTGTATTATTTACGTCAATCTGGCCAGTCTTTGCGGATGCCACAAATCATGGAAGCCTATTTTGCTGGAAACGATGCGGTGGCCACGGCCACGGTGGAACGCTTACTCGAAAATTTTGGTCGGGCGATTTCCACGTTGATCAATGTCCTCGATCCCGATGTGATCGTCATCGGTGGTGGTGTGGGCAATATCGATTTACTCTACACCGAAGGCTACGAACGCATTAAGAAATACATTTTTAATTCAGGCGAAGTGAATACGCCGATTGTTAAACCGAAACTTGGCGATAGCGCAGGTGTTTTTGGTGCTGCGATGTTATTTGCTTAGACTTTCAGAAACCATTTGCGCTTGTAGCAAACGTAGCAGATAGACCAACAAATCAGCACGAAACTGATGGCATATGCTAAGGATCCATTGTATTTACCGAAAACCGGTTCGAAGACATGCCAGTATAGCCAATTAGGCAATGAGGTCGTCCCAGAACCTTCCGTCATTTCCACATGATCCATTTGAATGGCTAATACTTCTGAAATGGCATAGGCCAAAATAGAATTCGTGCCAAAAACCAAAAAGAAGGTATTCGCAAAATGGCGTTCTTTCACCTCAATCCACCAGTTTAATAAGCCAATCAAAATAAAATCTATCCCCGCACACAACAAGACAAATGAACTTGTCCACAATTTTTTGTTGATCGGAAAACTCTTATCCCATGCAAGTGCCAGGACAATTAATCCAATCCCAAATACGAGTAAGCTCATCAATGCTGGTTTTTGGGCAGCACGCTGCTTCTCTAAATACAGACTAACTTGATACCCAAATAAACAGGTACTCAAGGCCGGTAATGTGCTCAAAAAGCCTTCTGGGTCAAATGGAATACCATTTCCATGGTATAAGTGCGTAGGTCCAAAGAGCAATAAATCTAATTTTCGAACCGCATTGCTCCCTAATTCGTAAGCTACTCCCGGGTCACCGAAAATGGCTAAAATGGCCCAATAGGAAAGAAGGAAGCCTATGTTTATGCCTGTAAGCCAACGAGCCGGCACGCTCAGTGTAATGAATGAAATCACACAATAAGAAAGTGCAATTCGTGGTAATACGTTTAAAAAACGCATGGTTGACAAGCTAAAGTCAACAAACGGGAAATAAAAAATGACGTAATTAATGATAAATAATAACAAAGTTCGTTTTAGAATTTTCGTTCGAACCGCAGCCGTTAAGGTATAATTAAATGACTTGAAGGAGAAACGCATCGCGACTCCCACCATGAATAGGAACGTTGGGAAAACCAAATCAGTCGGCGTGAATCCATGCCAAGAAGCGTGTTTTAATGGCCCATAGGTAAATGTGCCATTTCCTGAGGTATTGACTAAAATCATGGCGGCTAAAGTGATTCCGCGCAGGATGTCCAACGAAAGAAAACGTGATTTCATATTTATAGGTTTAGCAATACGGGAATCACTTGGATTTGATTCTCGATTGTAAATCTAAAATAATATTTACCGGAAATGAAAGGAGCCGGAAAAAAATCGAATGCCGATTGTCTGAAGTTAAGTGTTTGTACGACAACTCCCTGGTTATTAATGATTTCTAGGCTGCCCGATTGGGTTCCTGTGGTCGAAATATGTATTTTTTGCCCGATAGAAGCGGGATTCGGGTAAACCTCAAGCTTGGTTTTTGTTGGCAATTCATTTCCTAAAATGGGGTTCAGTATTTGGCTTATTCGTTCAAAATGCGGAATCCCGTAGCCCAATAGATTATCTGGATTCGTGGATTGACTTCCCGATTTTCGAATGACTTGAATGATTTCTTGTGCCGTTTTGGTCGGATTGGCTTGAATCACTCCTGCGACTAAACCAGACACGAGTGGTGCGGAAAAGGACGTGCCACTGAGTGAACCGAACGCCCCTGATGGTAATCCAGCTATGGTTGCTAATCCCATGGCTGCAATATCAGGCTTGATGCGTAAATCAAAAGTAGGCCCAACCGAGCTAAACGATGCGCGTATTCCTGTGCGGTCGACAGCACCTACCGATAAAATCGAGTCAGCATCAGCTGGCGCCGTGATGTATTTCCAAGCATCAGATCCTTGGTTACCTGCGGATATCGTACAAATAATTCCCTTACTCGCGGCCCATGCGGCGGCTTTGGAAACCAGCGTCGTCCGGCCATTCATTTCGGAATATTTATGATTGTACTTGCTATTATCAAAATCAGAATAGCCTAATGAAGAAGTGATGATATCGGTGCCCAAGCTGTCAGCCCACTCTGCGCCACGCATCCAATTCGCTTCCTCGACAAGTAATTCATGCTCACTTTCTTCTGTTTGTGCCAACGCAAATTGGGCTTGATATGCCGTGCCAAATAATTTGCCAGGTGCTTGTGCCGCAATCGTGCTCCATACCTCAGTTCCGTGCGATCCGCCAAAATAAATGGAACTTAACGTAGGGTCTGTAATGAGCGTTCCCAAAAGTCTTTTCTCCGAGTAAATGGCCTGGAAAAACCCAGCCTGATCAGCTTGGGAAAATCCGTCATCGAGCACTGTAATTTTAATGCCCTTACCCATATAGCCTCTATTATGCATTTGGTCAATGCCTAATTGCGCAATTTGGGCATACGAAATGCCATAATCCATGGACTCCGAATCTTGAATGTTTTGAATGGCATTTGACTGAAGTCTTAAATCTGAACTAGAATCCAATGGCATGTTTTTGTACAAACCGGCCACGGATTTTAAAGCCTTAATTTTGGCAATATTGGCTGGCTTTTCTTTGATTAAAACGCCATTTATCCATTTTAACGGGTAAACAATTTGCGCACCAGCGGCTTTAATTTCTTGTAGATAACTCGTGTTAATTGGTAAATCATGTTCGGTAATGGCCACTTTGTTTTTCACACGACGATTGATGGCATCAGCACTTAAAAACTGCTCAGGTTTGTTTACAGAATACGTTGAATTATTTTTGTCTTTTAATAAGACGAGGTAGCGATATCGTGTCTCTTGAGATAGACTAGTAAAGGAACTTAATAGAAAGGCAATAAAAAAAATCTCTCGTTTGAACATATTGTCTACAAAGAAAGTGAAAATCTTTAGATTTGGCTTATTATTCAAGCATTCCTTCGTAATTTTCAATGAATAAGTTGTCCCTTTTTATGCCAAGTTTTATTAAAAGGTATTTATTGGTCTTTTTTGCTTGCTGGCTCATGCTCGGTCAAACGGGTCTCGCTTGGAAGTCGGCAACCTGTGTTTTTACCGGAAATGTAACCTACGGCTGGGGAAAAAGTGTGGCATGTTGCCAGAAAAGTACACCCATTAATCAAGATCATGTCTCTCGTGCTTCTTGCTGTACCTTCGCACAATTTCACGTTAAATTATCCGCCGAACAGCGTCTAAAAGTAGCTCAATATGCTTTTGTGGGATTTGAGCCAACAACCCCATTTCGATTTTTATTCGATAAACGTTTCCACTCGGAACGTGTACTTTTACCCGTTGGGTCAATTCCATCACCCCCGCCATCTGTCAAAAGAGCGTTGATTCAAGTGTATTTGATTTAGAGGCCTTAATCCTCAATTTCAAAATTCATGTTTTACGTTAATTCCTTTTCGGATGAATCGATACATATTCATTTTTTTTAGTTTTCTAGCCGCTCCATTATGGGCGCAGGAACTCAACGGCCGCGTGATGAGCTTAGATGCTCAGGGCAACATGGCAGATATTCCTGGCGCTACGGTGTATTATACCAAAGATAAGTTAGGTGCGCCCACTGGCCTAGATGGTGTTTTTAAATTACGCGTTCGCTCGTTTCCCGGGTGGCTCATCATTCGCGCGATCGGTTTTAATTCCGATTCTGTATGGGTTGATAAGCCCCAATTTGTACATGTGCATTTGTCTGCCGACAACAAACAATTGAACGAAGTGAAAGTCGTGGCTTCCCCAGGTGGACAAGACGTACAATCGATTCAAAGTCGGGAAATTTTGACCATGAAAACGCTTGCCAAAGCAGCTTGTTGTAACCTGTCTGAAAGTTTTGAAACGAACGCGAGTGTGTCGGTCAATTTTACAGATGCGGTCACCGGTGCGAAGCAAATATCGCTTTTAGGGCTTTCAGGGACTTATGTGCAAACAAACGTGGAGAATATTCCGTCCATTCGCGGCTTGAAATCTACCTATGGATTGAACTACATTCCAGGTACGTGGATTCGTTCAATCGATTTAGCCAAAGGCCAAAGTTCAGTGGTCAATGGCTATGAATCCATGACGGGAGCAATCAATATCGAATTAGCCAAATCAGATACGTCGGAGGTATATTTTCTGAATGTATACGGGAATTCGCAGGGGAGGTTGGAGGTAAACCAACAAGCCGCGCATAAATTTAATGGCCGACTTTCCACGGGTCTGTTGACGCACTATTCCCAACAATCCACGCGTCTAGACGGAAATAAAGATGGATTTTTGGATTTGCCCTTGTTTGATTTGGTCAATGTTTTGAATCGCTGGAAATATGCAACGGACAAATGGATGGTGCAATGGGGGGGTGGCTATTTGCGGGAGAACCGCGTTTCCGGTCAAACGAATTTTGATGAACAAACCTCAAATCGCTATCGCGTATATGGGTTTGGTAGTACCACGAAGCGCTTTGAGGCCTTTGCCAAGGTGGCTCGATTGTTTCAAACGAAACCTTGGAAGGGATTGGGGCTTATTTTAAATACGGCAAATCATCAAAACGATTCCTATTTTGCATTCAAGCAATATGTTGGGCACGAACAATCGCTTTATGGAAATTTGATCTATCAATCCATCATCGATAATACCAATCATACCTGGAAAGCAGGCGCAAGCTTTTTGTATGATGCCTACCAAGAGCGATATATCGATTCGAGTTATGCGCGCACTGAAATGGTGCCCGGATTTTTCGGGGAATATATTTGGACGATTCCGAATCGCTTGACGGTGGTGCTAGGAAATCGCATCGATTTTCACAACCAACTAGGTACAAAATGGGTGCCACGTGCCCATGCCAAATGGGATATTTCGCCTACCTGGATGGCCCGCGCTTCCGTTGGAAAAGGTTGGCGACGCGTGAATCCATTGGCTGAAAACATGGGTTTTCTAGCGAACACGAGATCGATTCAATTGTTAGGCAACCTTAATTCTCTTGAGGAAGCTTGGAATTATGGGCTAACATTGACGCATGATTTTGTCATTGCCAATCGGAAAGCGAATGTGGTTATGGATTATTTCCAAACAGATTTTACACATCAATGGGTGGTCGATATGGAAACAGCGCATTCGATTCGCATGTATGCAAATCCAGGTGTATCCTATGCCAAAAGTGCTCAAATTGAATTTAATTATAGCCCGTTACCACGTTTGGAATGGAAGACGGCGTATCGTTTTCAAGATGTTGCGTCTGATTATTTGGGGGAAAATGGCCGTTTGAGGCGATTAACAAAACCATTTTTAAATCGCGATCGCGTATTGGTTAATGTCGCCTATGCAACTAAATATGATATTTGGAAGTTTGATTTGACGTGGCAATGGAGTGGTGCACGACGGATACCAAACGCCTATGTGCATACGGCCGATTCGCCAACCGTGAACGCTCCAGCCTTTTCGATGGTTTATGGGCAGGTGACACGCCAATTTAAACATTGGGAAATGTATGTAGGCGTCGAAAATCTGTTTAATTTTACCCAGTCCAATCCCATTATGGGAGCGTCTGATCCTTTTGCTCGTGGTTTTGATGCCACAATGGTTTGGGGGCCTATCGCGGGTCGCATGGTTTACACAGGAATACGTTATAAAATCAACTAATCAAATAACCTTATGAAAAAGTTCATCTTAGTATCTGGAATGGTTTTTGCGATGTTTGGGACATTCGCACAAACACAAGAGTCAAAAAAGGCGAAAACGGAAGATAAAAAAGAAGTGTATCAATGTCCGATGAAATGCGAAGGACCAAAGACCTATTCGAAAAAAGGGAAATGTCCGGCATGTACGATGGATTTAAAAGTTGTTAAAAAATAATAGCATGAAAAAAATCTTATTTTTATTGCTCCTGCCTTTCGGGTTATTGGCGGGACCTTCGCAATCCGTCAAGATTAAAACTTCTGCGATTTGTGAGATGTGCAAAGAGCGCATCGAGAAGAATTTGGCTTTGACCAAAGGAATTGAAAAGTCGGATTTGAATCTGGAAGATCAATCAAATATTACCGTGGTGTATAATCCAGATAAAATTGATGTTGCTAAGATTAAGCAAGTGATTGCTGAAACAGGCTACGATGCCGATGATGTGAAGGCGGTCAAAAAAAGCTTCGACAAATTGCCGAGTTGCTGTAAAAAGTAAAAAAAAGCCCTCATGCAATTGAGGGCTTTTTTTTTATTTCTTCATACTCAAGGCGATACGCTTGCGCGCCTCATCCACCTCGGTCACGGTAACCAGGACTTTTTGAGCTACTTTCACGATTTCGTTTGGGTCCTTGACGAATTTGTCGGCCAACTGGCTTACGTGGACTAATCCGTCCTGATGCACGCCTATGTCAACAAAAGCGCCAAAATTAGTGATGTTCGTCACAATGCCCGGCAATTTCATGCCAATGCGTAAATCCTTGATCTCATTTACCCCTTCCGTGAATTCGAAAGCTTCGAATTGTTCCCGTGGATCGCGGCCTGGTTTGGCTAATTCCGAAAGGATATCTGTGAGTGTTGGCATGCCCACTTCAGGAGTCACGTATTTTTGTAGTTGAATTTGCTTGCGAAATGACTCATTGGCTAATAAATCTGCCACTTTACAATTCAGGTCTTTGGCCATTTTTTCGACGATGTCATAGCGCTCCGGGTGCACCGCACTGGCGTCCAGCGGATTTTTGGCGTGGCGGATGCGTAAAAAAGCAGCAGCTTGTTCATAGGCTTTTTCGCCTAATCGGGTCACTTTTTTCAGGTCAGAACGCTTGATGAATGGGCCATTTTTTGTCCGGTAGTCGATGATGTTCTGGGCCAATTGTGGTCCTAGTCCGGAAACGTAGGATAGGATTTGCTTTGAGGCGGTATTCAGTTCTACGCCTACGGAATTTACGCAGGAGATGACGGTGTCGTCCAATGAGGCCTGTAATTTCTTCTGATCGACGTCATGTTGGTATTGTCCCACGCCGATGGACTTCGGATCTATTTTGACCAATTCAGCTAAAGGATCCATTAATCTTCTGCCGATGGATACGGCACCACGAACGGTGATGTCTTTATCTGGGAATTCATCCCGTGCGGCTTCGGAAGCGGAATAGATGGAGGCTCCACTTTCGTTGACCATAATGATGGTAATGCCTTCAAGTTTCAGGTTCCGCACAAATGCTTCGGTTTCCCGACCTGCCGTACCGTTTCCAATGGCGATGGCTTGAACGGTATGTTTTTTCGCCCATGCGGTGATGGTATGCGCGGCTTCTTGGGCCTGTCCAGGACCTGTATGGGGGAATACGGCAGTATTGTCGAGTAGAGTTCCTTGTTCGTCGAGGCAGACTAATTTACACCCGGTACGAAAACCGGGATCGAGTGCGAGCACGCGTTTTTGTCCGAGAGGTGCTGCTAATAGTAATTGGCGAATGTTTTCCGCAAAGACACGAATTGCTTCTTCGTCGGCGCGCTTCTTCGCTTCCGCCCGCATTTCATTTTCCATGGCCGGCATAAGTAGGCGTTTGTAGCCATCTTGGATGGCCAGCGTTACTTGTCGGGCACAGGCATTATTTCCTTTGATGAACCGACGGTCTAATTTGTCGAGTACATCTTGGTCGGGCCCAGCGAGATGTAAGTTTAAAATCCCTTCGTTTTCCCCTCTAAATAGGGCTAAAATTCGGTGGGAAGGGGCTTGTGCAAGGGATTCCGACCAGTCGAAATAATCTTTGTACTTGATGCCGACTTCTTGTTTTCCTTTGGCGACGCTGGATTTGACGGTTGTTTTGCGTGCGAACAAATGGCGCGCTTCTTCGCGTGCTTCGGCGGTTTCCATCATTTCTTCGGCTAAAATATCGCGTGCGCCTGCCAAGGCTTCTTCGGTATCTGCTAAGAATTCGGCAGCTAATACCTCCGGGTCAATCATGCGTTGTTCGAATAGTTTATCAGCCAAAGGTTGTAGTCCTTTTTCTCGGGCAGCCATGGCGCGTGTTTTGCGCTTGGGTTTGTAGGGCAGGTAGATATCTTCGAGTTTGGCGAGGGTTTCGGCCCCACGCACGGCTTTTTCGAGTTCGGGGCTGAGTTTTTCTAATTCCTTGAGGGATTTCAAAATGGCCTCTCTTCGTTTTTCCAATTCCACAAATTGATCGCGCATGTCGCGTATTTGGGCTACTTGTACTTCGTCTAGACTTCCAGTTGCTTCTTTTCGGTAACGCGAGATGAAAGGAATCGTTGCGCCTTCATCGAGTAGTGCGATGGTTTTACGAACTTGGTTTTCGTGAATGCCTAAGCTGGAGGCTATTTTGGGAATCATAATGATTAGACGTTGGAATTAAGAGGTAAGAGGTAAGAGGTAAGCGTTTCAGAGTAGACTGACGACTAGCGACTGACGACTAGCGACTGACGACTAGAGCTACTTACTCTGCATTCGGAAAATCACTATGAAAATACCCCGCGAACTTCCAGATTTCTTGGATTTCAGATCCGAGAATCGGATAGGGATCATAGGTCTTGTTGGTTGAGTTAAGGATTAACACCTTC